>JAGOBP010000050.1 GCA_017999195.1 Thermoflexales bacterium | reverse complement strand
GTCGCAATGGCTCTGCAACCAACGGTGGTGAGGTGCTTACGAACGACTAGACCTCGTGTAATCCCTGCACTCTGATTGAATTACTTCCGTGCCCGATTTTGACCCATCGGGCACGGTTATGTAAAACCGGCCCTTGGTCACAAGTTCAACCCTTGTCGCCACCACACCCTCTGCGAGAAGGCCCATACTCAGGCCGAAAATCGCACAAATCCCTTCATACGGCTCGTTCTTTCGAACGAGCCGTATTGTTTCCCTGCTGGCCGTTACTGCGACAATCGTTGGGTTGAAGTGACGGGTTGTTTTCAGCACGACCACGCATCGGCGTCCGGCCTCGATGTGGTCACGAACCTTGAACCCTGCTTCGGCACAGCCACTTGCCCTTTTCCGAATAGGTCGATTGGGATACAGGTGTTGATTGCTGGCGTTGGCCGGTCACCGCTATGATCGCGGTTTCAGCGACTCGCCGATGTAACAAGGGCGTGACCGTCAAGGACTACGCGCGATCAGACCAGGCACCACTTACCTCGCTTAGTTTCGCCGCACAATCGGCAGGAAGAACCGCTGGGTTAGCCAGACCGAGCGATAGACGGACAACACGGATTCGCTACCGACGATCAACTCCAATTGGCCATCTCCGTTCAGGTCAGCGGCGGTACAGTCATAGATGGGCGGATTAGATACCTGCCCCTTCCAGACGAGTTGCAGGGTGTTGGACAACGGTTGGTTAAGGTACACGGACAGGTGCCCGGTCAAAAACGAACTGGCGGCAAGGTCGTCGTAGCCATCGCGGTCGAAGTCCGCCAGTACCTGCGCAACACCGACGCCCGCCTCGAGATTCGTCCACGTTTCTGACAGGCTGCCGCTGCTCCGGGCTGTGAAAGCGCGCAGCACTCCGTCCGTGTTGAGGACCACATCGACCAGAGCATCGCCGTTGAGATGACCGCCGGCCAGGCTATACGTGCGGGCACCGCTAGCCTGCGACAGGACCTGGGTAAACGTCAGGCCCGTGCCATCGCCGGTGAACGTCGTTAGCAGGGCACTGTAGATCTCACTGGCGACAATATCCGGCACGGCATCCTGATTGAGATCGCCCAGCACGATGTCGCGAACGTTCCCCGCCGATACTGCACCCAGCGGCGGACTGTGCCAGGTAAGCGTGAAGACCGTGCCGGAGCCGTTGTTGAGAAAGAGATCAAGGACTCCGCCGAGGGCCGACTGCTCACCCGCAACGATATCCAGGGCCGTGTCGCCATTCATGTCCGCCACGGCCACAGTTTCGCCGCAATAGCGAAAGTCGTCTGATCCGATCCACGCGGTTGTGAACCCACCCTGCTGATCATTAAGCAGCACCTGAATTTCGCAATCGTTGCGCAACACCAGATCAGGCCAGTGATCCTGATTGAAGTCAGCGGCCTCAACCTGATAGAGGTAAGAGCCAGCAGTCGGATAGGCGATGAGCGTGGTGGGTGCGAATTGCCAATTTCCCAGATTGTGCAGGAGGACCAATCGGCTAGCGAGGGCGGGACGCAAGATTTCGGCCATCACGATATCGACCTGTCCATCTCGATCGAAATCGGCCGCCGTCTGATCGTCACTGTTATACGGCGTCATCGAAAAGGTGTAGACCTCGACGAAGTGCAACGTGCCTGAAACCGGCGCGGAGATGATCGGCGGTATGTCGTGATGGGCCTTGGTTGTCGACTGCGACGCTCCAGACACCAGTTCGCCGCACAGCAGCACCAGCACGATCGAGAGCGCAACGGATACCGCGAGTCTAGTGGGGCGCATGCACTTACCTCCTGGGCGTAGACTGTTTAGGCCGCCATGCTCCGACGCTGGCAGGGCTGGCGCGGCGCAGGTCATATCCCGCACGCTGAGCCGTGCGGGGGCAAGACCCAGTCTCATTGTGCATCCAGTTTGCCCGGTGTCAATAGCGCCGTAGAGCGGTGATGGAGAAATTGGGACGACGCAGTTCGTTCCACCAAACGGCGCGGCTTGCGCCGCAACTGATCGTTTACAGTCTGGCCCGCAGCGTGACGCGGCATTCGATCGTGCGGTGAATTGCGCGTTGGGGTTGAAACGCGGCCTGGTGCAAGCGATACAAAAAGCGATACAACTGCTCCGCACCCCTTGAAATCGAGCAAAACTGATCTATAGTCAAAGCACCCCGAAATTGAGTCTTGCCTTTCATACGCCAATCGTGATAGATTGAAACTGTCGTTCGCGCGCGGGGGCCGTGTCTTCATAGGAGATCATTATGGGTCAAGAGAACGTCTTCGGCCAGTTGATTCGCCAGCGCCGCCGCGCGCTGGACTTGACGCAGGACGAACTGGCCCGGCGCGTAGGCTGCGCCGCCGTTACGTTGCGCAAGATCGAAGCGGGTGATTTGCGGCCCTCGCAGCAGATCGCCGAACGGTTGGCGATGGCGCTGGGCTTGCCGCTGGACGATCGCGCCGACTTTGTGCGGCTGGCCCGCGCGGCCTATCCCGGCGGCCGCCCGCCCGACCCCACCCCCACGCCGCAAGTCGCCCCTGATGAGATCGGCGCGGAAGACCTGAGCGGGCGCGCCATTCGCGGCTACTTGCTCGGCGAAAAACTGGGCGCGGGGTCGTTCGGCGCGGTCTATCGAGGCGTGCAGCCGCTCGTCGAGCGTGATGTCGCCGTCAAAATCATTTTGCCCCAGTACGCCAATCATCCTGATTTCATCCGCCGCTTCGAGGCCGAAGCGCAACTCGTCGCGCGGCTGGAGCATCCCCACATTGTGCCGCTCTACGACTATTGGCGTGAGCCGGGCGTGGCTTATCTGGTCATGCGCCTCTTGCGCGGCGGCAGCATCCACGACCTCATCAATCGCGGGCCGCTGCCCTTTGAGCAGATCAATCGCCTGCTGGAGCAGATGTGCGCGGCCCTGCATGCGGCCCATCGGGCGGGCGTGATCCATCGGGATTTGAAGCCCTCCAACGTTTTGCTCGACGAAGACACCAACGCTTATCTCGCCGATTTTGGCATCGCGAAAAATCTCGGCAGCCCCGATGACGCCACGCAGTCCGGCATGATCGTCGGCTCGCCCGCGTACATTTCGCCGGAGCAGATCAACTCTGATCCGGTGCGTCCGCAAACTGACGTATATGCACTGGGCGTGATGTTGTACGAGATGCTCACCGGTTCACGACCGTTCAGCGGCCCGACGCCGATCCTGCTGATTCAGCAGCACCTCTACGCGCCGATGCCGCCGCTGGCCGCGCATCGCGAGGGCCTGCCCGCCGCGCTCGATGCGGTCATTGCGAAGGCCACAGCCAAAGACGTGAGCGAACGGTATGAGGAAGTCGATCGGGTGTTGCGCGATTTTCAAGCGGCGTTGAATGGCGGACGCGTGGCCATCTCCACGCTCCCGATTGATCCCCGCCGCCCGCTCGAACTGATCAATCCCTATAAGGGTTTACGACCCTTTGAGGAAGCGGATGCGGCGGACTTTTTTGGGCGCGAGGCGCTGACGCAGCAATTGCTGGCGCGCTTGAGCGAGGGCGGCGACCTGGCGCGCTTCCTGGCGATTGTGGGGCCGTCGGGCAGCGGCAAATCATCGGTGGTGGGCGCGGGCCTGCTGCCCGCTCTACGGCGCGGCGGTTTGCCCAATTCCGAGAACTGGTTCATCGTGGAAGTGCTGCCCGGTTCGCATCCGCTGGAAGAAATCGAATCCGCGCTTTTGCGGATCGCCGTCAACCCGCCGGAGAGCCTGCTGCCGCAGATCAAAGAAGACGCGCGCGGCTTGCTGCGCGCGATTCATCGGTCGCTGCCGCAAGACGAGCACACCGAACTGGTGCTGGTGCTCGATCAGTTTGAGGAAGTCTTCACGCTGGTCGAAGACGAAAGCGAACGCGCTTTGTTGCTGGACGCGCTGGTGGCCGCGGTGTTGGCCGAACGCAGTCGCGTGCGCGTCATCATCACGCTGCGCGCCGACTTCATCGACAAGCCGCTGCGCTACGTCGATTTTGCGGAAATGTTGCAGCGACGCTTGGAATTGGTACTGCCGCTGACGGCCGATGAGATCGAGCGCGCGATTGCGGGACCGGCCGCGCGCGTGGGCCTGCAACTGGAAAGCGGCCTGGTGGAAGCCATCACCGCCGACGTGAGCGAGCAGCCGGGTGGTTTGCCCTTACTACAATATGCGTTGACGGAACTGTATGAACATCGGCAAGAGTATGCCTTGACGAAGAGCGCGTATCAGGCCATCGGCGGGGTGAAGGGCGCGCTGGGCCGTCGCGCTGAGGAGGTCTATGCCGCGCTCGATGCCGACGCGCAGTCATTGGCGAAGCAAATCTTCCTGCGCTTGGTCACACTGGGCGAAGGCGTGGAAGATACGCGCCGGCGCGTGGCGCGAACCGAGTTAGAAGCGTTGACGGACGACGATAGACGAAAGACGGGTGATACAACCGCTGTCAACCGTCGTTCGTCCACCGTCAGCCTTGTCCTCGATGCCTTCGGCAAAGCACGCCTGTTGTCCTTCGATCGCGATTTGCAGACGCGTGGGCCAACCGTCGAAGTAGCGCACGAGGCGTTGCTGCGTGAATGGTCGCGTCTGCGTGACTGGCTGATCGATAGTCGCGCGGACGTGCGCTTGCAGCGCGCCTTGAGCGCGGGCGCGAATGACTGGCTGCACGCCACGCGCGAGGCCAGTTTCCTGCTGCGCGGCCCGCGCTTGCAACAGTTTGAAGACTGGGCCAAGACGACCACCCTCGCGTTGACGAGCGATGAACGCACGTATCTCGAAGCAAGTCTCAACGAACGCGAACAACAACGATTAGCAGAGGAGCAACGTCGCGCGCGTGAGGTGAAGTTGGAGCAGCGCGCCAAGCGGGTATTGCAGGGCTTGGTGGCGGTGGCGATCATTGCGGCGATTATCAGCGGGGCGTTGGCGCTGCTGGCAACGAATCGGGAGCAGGAGGCGCAGAGTCAGAAGCAGATTGCTGAAACGCAAAAACAGGAGGCCTTACGTCAGGCCAGCATAGGTCTGGCAGCACAGGCATTGAGCGAATTACAAGGCACTTCACCAGAGCGTGCAGTGTTGATCGCGTTGGAAGCCTTGGAGAATTATCCCTACACCGGGCAAGCCGAGAACGCTCTGGCGCGCGCGGTGGCGGAATCTAAGCCATATGTAGACATGATTGCGACCTATAACGAGGGCCGATTTTCCGGTGTTTCTTGGTCGCCAGATGGTACGCGCCTGGCCGCTGGCACGAATGACATCGGAGGTCCGGTGTTCATCTGGGACACAGACGTGACTAACGCCCAATCTGCTCGCTTGCCACTAACCACTGAGCCCGCTAACTATTGCGTAGTGAAGCATGTTGCGTGGTCGCCCAAGCAAGACCGGCTCGCCATTGTTTCGGTTTCACAACCGCCCGGCATGGCTCAATGTACCAAGCCAACCCTCTGGGACATGAAGACTCTGACGGCCACACTGACGCTAACTAACCTGATCACAGAAGCAACGAGTATTGAATGGTCGCATGACGGACAACGGTTGATGACTACCGATATCAGCGGTACGGTGCGAATCTGGGACGCCAGTGGCGGCACCGAACTGCGCGTGTTAACCGGCCATACCGCCGTTGTGGAGGATGCCGTTTGGTCACCAGTTGATGATCGAGTCGCCAGCGGCTCTCAGGACAAGACCGCCCGTATATGGGATGCTCACACCGGCCAGCAGTTATTCGTCCTCGCTGGTCATGCCGGTACGGTGACTTCAGTGGCCTGGTCACCCGATGGAAAATACCTGGCAACCGCCAGCGCGGATGGAAATGGTCGAGTGTGGGATGCTGCAACTGGAGAGGTCGCGTTTGGCTTAGCGGGACATACCGCCGCCGTACTGGATGTTGCTTACTCATCGGATGGCGAATTGATTGCAACCACCAGCCTGGATGGCTCCACTCGAATCTGGGAGGCCACAAATGGGACACAGATGTATCAATTGAGTGGTGTCGCCAGTCAGTGGGCCGCATTGGCGTGGTCACCCATAGGCCGCCGCCTTATCACGACAGGCGGTGTGATCCCTCGAGTATGGGATTTATCGGAAACAGCCGTGCGTTTGCCAACCCATGCTGATGCCGCGATTGATGCACGCTGGTCACCCGATCAAAAATACATCGCCGACACCAGCTTTGATCGGACCGCGCACATCCTCGATGCGCGGACTGGCCAGGTGTTGCGGGTCTTGCAACATCCAGACATTATTCAGTACTTTGCTTGGTCACCTGACAGCAAACATATCGTGACGGCCGGTGGCGATGGTGTCTCGCGCATTTGGGACGTGGAGGCTGGCAAGATGTTAGTCGGTAAGCAGAGTCCCAAAGACAATTGGTCGGTGGCTGAGGGTTGGTCACCCGATGGTACGCGCATCGCATCAAACTATTACCCCAACAGCACCATCGATGTCTGGAATCCAGCCACCGGCGAGACGCTGTTGACTATCCCGGAGATGGGCTGTGTTCAACACTCGCCGACTTGGTCACCACAAAGCGATCGCTTCTCAAGCGGGTGTCTGTTTACTGATCCGCGAGATGATAACCAGCCTGTCCATATTTGGAGTGCTACCACGGGTCAATTGCTGATGACACTGGACAGTCACGATGGAGAATCGATTCGCACCAGGTGGTCGCCCGACGGCAAGCGCCTTGCCGTGAGTTATGAAAACGGCATTATGAAAGTATGGGATGCAACTACCGGCCAAGAGTTAACGACCTTTGCAGGCCATGCAGGCTGGGGGTGGGATGTGGTCTGGTCGCCTAACGGTCAACGGATTGCCTCGTCTGATGACTTGGGCAATATCAAAGTTTGGGACGCGGCCAGCGGTGAAGAAGTGTTGAGTCTTAAATCTGCTAATGCTGTTATCAGCCTTGATTGGTCATCGGATGGACATTGGTTACTGGTGAGTGGGTTCTTCAATCGGCCCTTCATCATACGCGTGTGGCAATCCACCGACGAGTTGATTCAATACGCCAAACAGTGTTGTGTCGCGCGCGAACTCACGGCGGCGGAGCGGCAGCAGTTCGGGTTGGCGGCAAAATAAAAGCCTCAAAAGGTTCGTACATAGAGCCTTTTGAGGCAACCTGCGCCTATCAATCAAGTCAGCGATGTTCAGGGGATTCGCTGGAAACCGTGCTCGGCAAAATGCCGGTCAAATGTAAAAGCCGCAGAAATTCCCAGGCGACGCATGGCGTCAAAACTGGCGCAATCGACCAGACTGAGTTGCCGCCGCGCCGCCATCAATAAAGCGGCCACGCTGCGCTCGTGACTGGCTGAATCCAGCCAATCCACCTGCAAGACCGGCAGGATATCAGCCTGCAGTGTCCGCACCGCGTCCAGGCCTAATCGATTCTGAACCAGCGCAAAGGTCTCGACCAAAACGTAATTCGTGCAGACCAAATCTTCAGCGCGCGTGATCAAATCTTCCCAGGCCAGCCGCGCGGCTGAATGATTTTGATCGTCGGCATCGAGCACGGCCAGCAAGGCTGAAGTGTCAACAAAAACCGTCATCCGTGATAGGCCTCTAGCAAATACCGATCATGCTCAGTCGATAGATCAGCCGTGCCCGAATGAAAACGACCCGCTGCTTGAAGCGCGCGCTGTTTTCGTGCCTCAAGTTGTTGGACGACTTCACCCGACGATGGCTCAGCGGCAATACGGACCAGCACGGGCGTGCCTTCCGGCAGACGGACATCGCGCAGGCGAATAACGCCATCCTTAACTATGCCTTGATAACTGGTGGGAATCAACATTCTGCACCTCGGTAACGAGATTATACCATGCCGATTTGCCTGAAATTAGGCGCGCCCATGAAAGACACACCAACAACGGGAGATCAAACATGAACATCGCAACGCGTGACCTGAAGCATGTGAGCGTGGTGAAGATCACCGGGCGCGTCGATAGCGCTACTGCCCCCGACTTGCAGCAGGCCCTGCAGGGCTTAATCGAGGCCAATCGGCGGCGCATCGTGCTGGACTTGCAAGACACGGAGTATCTGAGCAGCGCCGGACTGCGCGTGTTGGTGGTGATACTCAAGGCCGCCAGGCAGGGCGGCGGCGAATTGAAATTGGCGCAGCCCGCTCCACGAGTGCGCGAGGTGCTGGATTTGGCGGGCTTGACGCCGCTCGTTCACATCTACACGGATGTCGTCGAAGCGGTCGGGGCGTTTTAGCGGATCCAGGCGAGTGGCGTAGAATCGGGCGTGGCTTGACGGTCCCAACCAGCGCGTCTGAAATCCTTCAACGCCGAGCGATTACCGGCGACGAGTCGAGCGCCGTTGGCCGCTTGGCGCAGACGCAGAATTGGAGGCGGAGAATCGCTTACTCAAAATCCAATCCGCCCACGATTGCGGCAGCGCTTCGAGCAAGGCCGCCGCGCCCGCCATGTAACCGATCGAGTAGCGACGCTTGGGATGCCGGGTGGATAACACCCGATAAACGACCTCGGCCACCCGATCGGCCTCCGTGCGTTTCTGGTCGAACTCGGCCATATCCTTGCCCCATGCTTGCAAGCGGCGTTCATACAGCGCGGCCCGATCGGCGGGCGCGGTGCGCAAGATCGCTGCCACATCGGCGGTCGTGCGCAGACCGGCGGGCGTTTTGATGCCGCCGCAGCGAATCAGCACGCTGGGAATGCCCCACGGTTTCAACTCCAGATCGAGCGTCCGCGCCAGACAATTGATAGCGAAATCGCACGCGTGAATGCTGGCGACATATGGCGTAGGGATCGTGGCCGGTGTCGCGATCCAGAGGATGCGGCCACGCCCCTGCCGGATCAGCGGCAAGAACGCTTGCACCATCGCCGCTGCCCCCACGATGCGCGCCTGAACTTCGATCTGGAATTTATCCAGGTCCATCAATTCGACAGGGGCCACGGTGCCGCCGCCCGCGTTGTTGATCAGTGCGTAGAGTCTGCGTTTGCCCCGACGTTCCAGTTCACGCGTGACCATCTCAACTACTACGGGAATCTGCTCGCGTTTGGCGAGATCGAGCGGACAAATCGGAATGAGATTTGGCTCATTCAGTCGGCGCAAGTCCTCGGCATCGATCTCTTTTCGCACCGTGGCAAATACGATGAAGCCGTGCCGCGCCAGATACAGCGCCAGTGCGCGGCCAATGCCCGATGAACAACCCGTGATCAAAACGGCTTCTCCCTGGGCAAAAGACGTGTTGGCAAGTGGAATCGACTTCATGGTTAACCTCGCTAAACCTGGGTGTATGTGATCTGCGCAGGTGATGGTGTGTGCGTCAGGCGAGCAACATCGCGTGCGACACGCGCCGCGCTCTGCTGCTCCAGCCGCGCGATGTCGCTGAGAATCCGATCGGTTACGGCGCGGACGTAGTTTCGATCATCGACTTCCCCCTTGAAATACAGGGGTTCGCCCACGGTCAGCGTGTACGGGCCGCGCAGATACCAGCGCGCCGTCTCGACAATCTCATCGATGTGCGTGTTCATAAAGCGGATGCGCGGTCGATGCAGTGCAATGCCCACCGGCACGACGGGCACATTGGCCGTCAGCGCCAATCGCGCCACGCCCGTATGTCCGTGGCACAGCCCGCCATCGAGCGGACTGAGCGCGCCTTCCGGGAAGATGCCCACGGTGCGGCCCGCCTGCAATAGCCGTACGGCTTCATCGAAAGCGGCGCGACCGTTTTCCTGAAAAACCGGCACATGCCCGGCGGCTTGCAAATAGCGGCCAAAGCCCGGCACTTTGAAGGCCGATTCCGTCACGAGGATGCTCATTTGATCGAAGCCCACCGTCAGCAGCAAAAACGGATCGAGCGTGGTGGGGTGATTGGCGGCGATGATCTTCGGCCCGGCGGGCAGCCGCGTTTGCCATTGCACGCGCGTGTCCAACGCCATGCGCGCGTACAAGTCCATCACGGCGCGGCCGGCCCAGTAGAAAGCGGATTGAAACATGCTAACCTCCACGAAGTGTTTGCCTCACCCCTGCTCCCCTCTCCGCTCGACGGCTTTTGTCGAGCGGAGAGGGGCCGGGGGTGAGGCGTCTGTTACACTTACTTTACGCGACAACCGGGTGGAGTGTGATCAACTGAAGGGTGGATTAGGAGGTGGAAAACGTGCGGTGATGAAAGTTGTGGGGGTGTGTAGAAAGGCCGCAATTCTCACAATGGGTTTGATTCGAAAAGAGGAGTCAGGCGTCCCCAGACGCCGGATCGGATCCGAACCGCGCCTAGGGACGCTTGCTCCTCGCTAAGATTGAGAATTGTGGGTGAGACAATCAATGGGTTGCGATACTCAGCTTACGACTCGACCGGACCGTCCGTTGCTTTTGAATGAAAGCCGCCACGATTAGGCCGAGCAGCGCAATCACACACAGATTAGGGAAGAAGTCACCCAGGGTCAGATAGAGCGTTGGCGTACCTTTGATCGGCAGCTGCGCCACGAGGGTTCGATCGCTGGCCGTGTAGTAATCGATTTTGCCTAGGCCGTGTCCCTGATAATCCACGGCCACGGTTTGCGCATAGAATCCGCCCCGGGCCAACGAGAAGCCGCTCTCGATGGTGCGATACGAGGCCATGACAGAATGCAGCGGATTGCCTTTTGTGGACGCCGTGCCATCGATCGCGCCACTCAACACGATGTCCGCGCCCTGCTGACCGGCCTGACGCATGAAGGCGGGAAAGTCCATGTCCAGACAGATGACGCTGGCGAGCCTGCCGTAGGGCGTATCGACCGTCAGGATTTCACCCGACCCGCGGATCGCGTGTTCGTCTTCCCAACCAATGAGCAGGTTGTACTTGAGGTATTGATAGGCAATGTCGCCCTGCGGTGTGATCATGATCGATTTGTTTTCGACCAGGCGCGCGGGTTCGGGTCGCAACGCGGGATCAGTCTGGATGGTGATGAGCGGAAAGACCAGATAAATTTGCTCCTCCCGCGCGAGTTGCCGGGCGCGATCGAGAAAGGCAGTTTCGTCGGCCTTGAAAACGTGCGCGTTGTATTCGGTCCAGTTGATGATCTTGCTGCCCGATCGAGCCTGCACGCGAGTTCGGTTGAACAGGTCAGCGTTGATGTCCGTCATGATCCGAGACAGTTCGCGGCGATCGGCTTCAGTCAAAGTGCCGTCCATCAGGCGTTGATGCAGTTCTGTCGTATCCGACGGAATCACTTCTTCATTGACGTTCGTCACCAATGTGGCAACCTGAACGGTTGGCCCGGACGGCGGGAAGAGCGCCAAACGCAGGCCGCCGAAGAAGGTGACGGCCAGCAGCACGACACCATAGACCGCCACGCCTCGGCCAATACGCTTGATCTCGAAGCCGCCCTCCCACGCATAATTGATCACGCTGGCAAACCACACGACCAGGAACGTGACGCCCCACAGTCCGGTGATCGACATGATCTGAAGCAGCGGCAGATTGATCGACTGCGTGTAGGCCACGGAAAAAAATGTGCCCAGCGGCAAAATCAGGTGCAGCACGTATTCCACCGTGACCCAGGCGGTCGGCAGGATCAACGTCGCCGCGAAGCCCTGCAGCCGGGGTCTGAGCAGCCGATCAACGCCATAGGGCAAGAAGACCAGCAAGCCAAAGATGCCCGTATACAGCGTGAACATGGCTCCGGCATCTTGAAAAGCCGCTTGCCATTCGAAGTAGAAGGCGACGGCACTGACGAGGTAGCCCAGGAATAAGCCGGGGAAAACCTTCTGCGTGCGCAAGAACCGCACCACAAAGACCGGCGCGAGCCACGTCGCAACCGGGATGATGTGCATCCCATTTGAAAAGATCAGGCCCACAAACCCCAGGACCAACCAGAGGAACGACCAACGACTGTGCAGCGGAAACGAAGTTTTCTCCGATGATAAATGGACGTGCTCAGACATATTCTCTCCTTGTGCGAGCCGGTGCGAAGATAGTCGATCAAGCGGCTGCGTTATTACTATACGGGAGAGACCGGTGGAGTGTGATCAACTGAAAGGTGGAGCGGGGGGTGGAAACTTCCAGCGAAGCATCCCGCCTGGCGCGCCCCCGCTTCGCGGACAGGGCGTGAGCGAAGTGCCGCCGCCTTTCGCGGCACGAAGTCGAAGGAGCGGATGGGGTGAACTGTCCAATGCGCCGCGTCTTTTGCGCCGCATCCTTCGACTGCGCAGCGAAAAAGCACGCTGCTCCGCTCAGGATGCTTTAGATCAGTTGCAACTCTCTCGCCCGCGCAACGGCCTGGGTGCGGCTGCGCACGTTGAGTTTGCCGTAGATATTGTTGATATGCGTCTTGATGGTGCTGGTGGCGATAACCAACTGCGCGGCGATTTCCGCATTGGATAAACCATCAGCAATTAAACGGAGAACCGCCAACTCCCGATCGCTCAGCGGCTCGATCAAGCCCGATTGATCCGGCGCAACTTCAACGGTTCCACTGGCCGCAATCAACTGTCGGGCATACGGGACACGTGGCGCGATCGAGTGGAGCAGCAGGTGTAGCGGCGCACCCGCATCGAGAAACGTCCGTACATAGTCCGAGGGTTCGGCCAGCGTCAATGCGCGTGCCAGGTTGGCTTCGGCTTGCGCGGTAAGACCTTGCGCGACACAGGCTAACGCTTTGAGCGTCAACGATTCGATCAAGTGATCGATCTTTCCCGCTTCGTCCATCGATTGGATCAGCGGCTCCAGCAGCGTGATGGCGCGGGCGGCCTGCCCCTGCGCGATCAGCACGCGCACCCACGTGGCCTCTTCGATGGGACGCAGGAAGGGCAGCGCATTCTCAGCACGGCGGGCTTCATACTCGATGGCCCAACGTCGTGCCAGTTCCAATTGATTTTGCTTGAGCCGCAACCGGGTTTGATACGCCCGCACAACGTTCAACGTGGATGGCGCGACGACGTGTTGATTCAGTGTTGGTTCAATCTCGGCGAGGAGGTCGCGCACCCCGGCTTCATCGCCTTGGGCGAGTTTGACGTGCGCCAGATGAATCAGCCCCACCAGCAGCATATCAGCACTGGCCCAGGTTCGCCCTAATTCAAGGCATTTG
>JAGOBP010000522.1 GCA_017999195.1 Thermoflexales bacterium | reverse complement strand
CTTTAACGCCGTCAACGATCATCTGTTAGCGCCTTTCATCGAGCAGATTCGGCCCGTGCCGCAGACGGCCGCCACTGATCTGCCCACCGAGCAGCGCAAGTTCGATTATCTACTGAATGAGAACTACAAGTTCATGAACTATGCGCGGCGCAGCCTGCTGCCGGGTGAGCGTGTGATTCAGCCGTTGTTACAGCCCGAAATTCGCGCGACGCTCATCACCTTGCTGGGCCGGTCGTGGTCGCGCACGGTAGCGATGGCGCATATTCACATCTTGACGGATGCCGAATGGATCATCATTCGCGATGACGAGCATGCGCCAATGGGGAGCGGGCGGGTTCGCCATGGCGGCATCTGGACGTACGTGTCGCTCGCTCGGATCAGCGGCGTGGCATTGAGCACGCGTCAGGATGAGCGTTTGACCTTGACGTTACAACTTCCTCACGACGATCGTATTGAAAGTGTGTTTGCGCCTGTCAATCGCGAAACGCTAGCGGCGTTTCTTAATCAACTGGCCTCGATTGCGCCGAGCGTGGCCATTCAGAGCGACCTGGCTTGAAACTGCATTGGCGTTGAGACCAAGGGGGACTGACTATGAACTGGGAAGAATTGACGGGGGATCAATTTCCATCGGCGGTGGAGACGGCGCGCGGTGTGTGCCTGCTGCCGTTGTCGGTCATCGAGCGGCATGGACATCATCTGCCGACGGGCACGGATATGTACATCGGCCGTGAGTTGTGCCGTCGCGCGGCGGCGCTGGAACCGGCGCTGATTTTTCCCGACGTGATCTTCACACAGATTTTGGAGGCGCAGCACGTGCCTTGCACGATCGCGATTGAGCCTGATCTGATCAGGCGGTTGTTGGAAAATGTGTGTCGCGAGATTGCACGCAATGGCTTGAAGAAGATTGTCATTGTCAACGCGCATGGCGGCAACGATCATCTCATTCACTACTTCGCGCAGATTCAACTGGCCAGCCCGCGCGACTACGTGGTCTATGTGGCGCAGCCACCGCTGTCGCCGGACGATGAAGCCGCGCTGAACGCCCAATGGTCAACCACCGTCGATGGTCACGCCGGCGAAATTGAAACCAGCGCCATCCTCGCGATTCGACCGGATTTGGTTCACGCCGATCAATTGCCGGCGAACGACGAAGGGTTACCGCAAGACCGATTGAAGACACTGCGCGATCTGGGCGTGGATACCGGCATCTGGTGGTACGCCGATCATCCCACTTACTATCGCGGCGATGGGCGACCTGCCACGGCCGACAAGGGCAATCGCTGGCTGGATGCGCAGGCACGCGCGCTGGCCGGTGCTATCCGCGCCATCAAGGCCGATCAAATGACGCCCCACTTGCAGCGCGAATTCTTCGCGGCAGCGCAGTCACATTCACCTCAAACCGGAGGTTAGGTGCTGACGCCCTGCGGCCCTAACTGTCCCGATATTCTGCTGCAAATTCTGATCTTTGGCCTGACCAACGGCGCGGTGTTGGCCCTAAATGCCATCAGCGTCACGGTGATTTACGGCACAGTGCGCGCACTGAATCTGGCGCATGGCGACACCTTTGCGCTGACGACGGTCGTGATCACGACGTTGATTCGCGCCCTGGGCGTGCAGCGTAATTCGCCCGCGCTGATCTTGATCGGCGCACTGGCGCTGACGTTGATCGCGGCTGGCTTGTTTGGGCTGGTGCTCAACGTCGGCATCGAGCGCGCGGCCTTCCGGCCTTTTCGCGGCCGATCGCGCCTCGCACCCCTCATCGCTACCCTCGGCATTTCGTTCATCCTTTTTCAAGGTGCATTGATCTGGCGCACGCTGCAACCCAGTTGGGTACCGCACGAACATCGCAGCGTGCCCGGCTTGAATGAAGTGCCTACGGATGGCATTCCGCCGTTGTTGCCCGATGTTGATCTCATCCAAACGCTCGGCATCGAGAGCACGGTCAAATTTCACTTCACGGAATTGGTCGTGCTCGCGAGTGCGATCGGTTGTGCCGTAGGCGTGAGCGTGATCTTGAAGCGAACATCTTTAGGCCGCGCTATTCGCGCTTGTTCGCAAGACCCGCAGTTGGCGCAAATTTGCGGCGTCAACCTGAATAGCACCATTCGCCGCGCCTTCGCGTTTGGCGGCGTGTTGGTCGGCATTGCCGCGTTTGTCTTTGCCTTGTACTACACGCGCCCCTTCGGCGATGGCGGCGCGCAGAGCGGCCTGCTGGCTTTTGCGGCGGCGATCCTTGGTGGCATCGGCAGTCCGATCGGGGCCTTGTTGAGCGCGTTGTTGATCGGCGTGATGAGTTCGTTCAGCGATTTCTTTTTGAGCGCGCAATGGACTCCGGTGTTGATGCTCACTTTGATGATCGGCCTGTTGGTCTTGCGACCCACCGGTCTCGCGGGTGAGCGTACAACCGATGACGCGGATCAAACTCAACGCGATACGATGCTGCTCATCGCGCCCGGTCGGCGCACGCGGCTCGATCGGTGGTTGGTGGCGATCTTGATCGGCTTGGCGTTATTTCCCGCGCTCTCGGCCACGTTTGATCTGGGCGCGCAAATTTTGTTGCGCGGCATCGGGCTGTATGTGCTGCTGGCGTTGGGCCTGAATCTGTTGTTGGGCGTCGCAGGCGTGCTGGATTTAGGCTTCGCGATTAGCTTTGCGATTGGCGGCTACACCGCTGCGCTGATGACCAATCGTTTTGGCGACGTCGGTTCGTTATTGCCGCAACCGATTGATTTTCTCGTCGTGTTGATCGTTGCTACGCTGTTGGCCGCATTCGTCGGCGTCATCAAAGGCGTGCTGGCCCTGCGCTTGCGCACTGATTATTTGGCCGTGGCGACGTTGGCCTTGGGCTTGTTGGTGCGACAAGTCTTGGTGAGCGCGCGCTCGATCACGGGCGGCGTGGGCGGGATTGGTGCATTGCCCGCGCCGACGATGCTATCGGTTTCGATTGATCAACCGACGGCGCAGTATTATCTGGTGATTGGCGTGGTGATCGTGGCAGTCGTGATCAGTCGGCGGCTGATTCGATCACGCACGGGCCGCGCGTGGCTGGCCAGCAGTGTTGATGAAACAGCGGCCGCCGCGTTTGGCATCGATGTCGCGCGCTATCGCTGGCAGGCGTTGATTCTCAGTTCGGCCTTGGCCGGTATCGCGGGCGCGTTGTATGCGGGGACGTTTGCTTTTGTCTCGCCGGACATGGCCGCGTTTCATGTCACGACTTTGACGTTAACGATGGTGATCCTGGGCGGGGCGGGCAGTGTGCCGGGGGCGATCGTTGGCGCAATGCTGATCATCGGCTATGATCAAATCATCGTGCCGCAAATCGCCGCGTTTTTGGCCTCACTGGTGCCGCCCGATGCGGCTTACATCGGCGCAGTGCCGGACATTCGCGGCACAAGTTTCTTGAACTTTGGCCTGGCCTTGTATTTGACCGTATTGATCCGCGCGCGTTCTGGCGCACAACAAGCGAGAGATCAATGAAGCGTGAACTGACTAAAGTGC
>JAGOBP010000049.1 GCA_017999195.1 Thermoflexales bacterium | reverse complement strand
CTCGTTTGCCGCGCAGACCTATCGGTTTTCCGTGCGCGCGGATGATGGTGTGCGCGTGTGGTTGGACAACGGCTTGATCATCGACGAGTGGCACACCTTTGCCAACACCACCTATTCGCGTGATGTGCTGATGCCGGCCGGGACGCACAGCGTGCGCATCGAGTTTTACGAAGCGGCGGGCGAGGCGTTCATTCAGTTCAAGATCGAGCAAATGCCGCAGACGTTTAACGATTGGAAGGGCGAATACTGGACCAATCCATCGGCGCTGGGGCTGCCCGCCTTCACGCGCAACGATGTCGCCATCAACTTCGATTGGGGCACCGGCGCGCCGATCAACGGACTGCCCGTCGACAATTTCTCGGTGCGCTGGACACGCACGCTCAAGTTCGACAACGCGGTGTATCGCTTTGCCCTGCGCGCCGACGACGGCGTACGGCTGTACATCGACGGGCTGTTGATCATCGACGAGTGGCACGATGCCGATGGCCGCACCTACACGCGCGACGTGCAGATGAGCGCGGGCAATCACAGCCTGCGCATCGATTACTATGAGCATGCGGGCGGCGCGACGGCGGCTTTCTCGCTGCAACAAGCCGAAGACTTCACCAAATGGAAGGGCGAATACTTTGCGAACGATAAGTGGAGCGGTTTGCCCGCAGTGATGCGCAACGATGAGCGATTGGACTTCGATTGGGGCAGCGGCTCACCCGATAGTTTGATCCCGCCCGATCGGTTCTCCGCCCGCTGGACGCGCACGATCGATCTGGAGGCGGGAGTGTATCGCTTCGACCTGCTGGTGGACGACGGGGTGCGCTTCTATGTCGATGGCGTGTTGGTGCTGGATAAAATCGTCGAAGCGAACAACGCTACTTACACGATGCAACTCAATCTAACCAAAGGCCAACACGTGTTCCGATTGGATTACGTGGAAATGACGGGGAAGGCGCGCTTTACGTGGACGCGCACGCTGGTGTCCGGTGTGACGCCCACGGCTACTGCGACCACCACGCCGCCAACGCCGACCGTGACCAAGACGCCCACGGTTGCGCCGACGCCCGGCCTGGTGATTCGCGGCCGCGTGCGGCTGAATGGTACGGGCGCGGGCCTGGGGGGCGTGGGGATCTATCGGGCGTTTGCCAGTTATCCGGCGGTGTTGGTCGCCACCACTGATCCAAATGGTAACTACGTCGCCGCGTTCCAGACCATCCCGGGTGATGAGATGGTGACGGTGTACGCGCAGCTCAACGGCTATGCCTTTGATCCGGCGCAATACTACTGGCGGCACTACTACGGCTACGAAGACCGCACGTTGGACTTTGTGGCGTATCCGCCGCTGCCCACGAATACACCGACCGCGACTGCAACGCCGACGGCGACGCCAACGGCTACATCAACGCCAACAGCGACGCCGACCGCCACCTCGACGGTGACGGCCACAGTGCCGACCAATGCGTGGCGCGGCGAATACTTTGCCAACACCACGCTGACGGGCACGCCGATACTGGTGCGGGCGGATGCGGCGATTCAGTTTGACTGGGGTACGGCCGCGCCAAACGGCGGTCTGCCGAGCGATCACTTCTCGGTGCGCTGGACGCGCGCCATCACGGCGGAGCAGGGGCTATATCGATTCACGGTGCGGGCCGACGATAGTGTGCGCGTGGCCGTCGATGGCAACTGGCTGCTCACTCAGGCCGAGTCGCCGCAAGTGGAAGCGCGTGAATTCGAGATGAATCTTACCGCCGGGCGGCACGTGATCGTGGTGGAATACTTTGAGAATGAAGGACCGTCGGCCATCCGGTTTGACTATCAGTTAGCGGCGCAGCCGTAGTGGGGCAAGTGGCCAACTTGCCCTGCATCCACAAAGCGCGGTAGACAAGATTTGAGGCTTTAGCTGGAGAGGTGACTTTCCAGTCTAAAGCCTCAAATTTGTGTTCTGGGTGAATGCCTCGTACTACTGTGGCGGATACTTCGCCGCCATTTTGATCAGCGTGCTGATCCCCCGCAGCGTTGCAGATTGCCCCAGCGTTTTCTCCAGCACCACATTCGAGAATTTCGAGTCGCTTTGCTTGACGCGGCACAGCCAATACACCTCGCGGCCCTGCACGTGGAAGTCGTCGATATCAGTCCTCAGCGCCATCAACTTGCGCACCGTGGCTTCGTCGGGCGACTGCGCCAGAAAAGCGATGTTGAAGGCGGCGGCGGCCTCGAAGGCGGCCTTGGGAAAAGGTTGATACGTGGTGATGGCCGCCAACTCGATCGGGGTACGGATGAACGTGGCAACTTCGTAGCCCAGTTCTTTGTGCAGATGTTTGGCAATCTTCTTTTCCAGCGTCGCGAGGTTGGTCGCGTTTGAATCGAACACGACGTTGCCGCTGGCGATGAAGGTCTCCACGTGGGTGAAGTCCATCGCGATGAAGAGTTTGGTCAGGTAGTCCATTTTGACGGTGTGACCGCCGACGTTGATGGCGCGGAGAAAGGCGATATAACGTGACATGGTTCGGCCTCTTATGGGTGTATTTGGCTTATCTCAAGATTAGCGATTGACGAAGGGCAAAAACACTTTGGTTCCCTCGCCCCCCAAGACGGCCAACATTCCCAATCGGGTCACGTGTGCCGTGAGCGTGTGCGTATCGGTATCCGCCGTTGTGTTGATGGCTTGCCACGTGCTCGCCTGTGCGTCCCAATAATAGATTTGCAGCGTGAAGCCGTTGAAGCGCGCCGCATCGGCGGGCGTGTAGTGGACGGTCAGCGTGAAAGGCGCCGCCAGGTTGGTGAGGGACGTGCCGTTGACATCCGTCGCGTGAACGATGAGCGCTGGCCCTAAAGCCATCAAGTTTCCCGACACAGGCTGGGTGTTCGTCAAATTCTCAGTGATTGTGATCGGCGCGACTGACGCCGGGAAGGTCATGACCGTGGTCACGCCCGTCGTTACCGTTACCACTCCGCCCGATAGAGCCGTGATCGGCGTTTCGGTCAGATATTGCGTTAGGGAGGCATCCAACACGCCGCGGGCGGGGATGTTGTCCACGCTGTTGCCCGGATTAAAGTCGTCGGTGTACTGGAATTGCCCGGGAATGTACAGATTTCTCGCTCCATCCAGTGTCATGCCCCCCGGCATGTCGTTGCCAGTTCCGCCCCAGGTCTTGGTCCATTGGAGCGGTCCGTCGGGGGAAAACTTGATGAGCGCCACGGTCGAGGTGATGATCGGATTGAACAAACTGCCGCCCATGGATCTATCCACCATGCCCGCGACGTAGACGTTGTTCGCTTCATCCACCACCAGGCTAAGCGGCTGGTCAATCAGCGGCCCGCCTCGCGCTTGCGACCACAGGTAATTGCCGTTGGCGTCGAACTTGCTGATGGCCATGTCGAATGTGCCCGAGGCGGTATACACAACACCCGGGGTGATTGGCCCATTGGCGCCTACCTTGAAGTTGCAGTTCTGGCAACCGAAGCGGGCCACCGCATAAACATTGCCGGCATGGTCCACCGCGGGTATGCTGCCTGCATCTTCATAACCTGCTCCGCCCCAGGTCCTTACCCACCGCCAGTTGCCGTGGGCGTCGAACGCAGTGAGGAAGATATCCACCAGCGTATTGCTGTCGTCTGAAGCCGGGTGCTGTGCGCCATTCGACGCCGGATTTTTGGTCGGGTCGAAGTTGATGTCCTGGCTGCCGTACATTCCACACACGTAGATATTCCCGGTCGCCTCATCCACCGTCACGCCTGTCCCATCATCATACCGGCTGCCGCCCCATGTGCGCACCCATTGAAAGTTGCCGTTCAAGTCGTATTGAACCAGGAAGGCGTCGAAGAAGCCGTGGTTGGCGCGCTGTCCGTCCGGCCCGCCCGGGTTAAAGTCCACCGTGCCGGTAGGGGGATTGGTTGACCAGTCGCCTTGCACATACGCATAGCCGCGGGTGGCATCCAGTGCCAGCGAGTAGGCCTCGCCGCTGGTCGTGCCGCCCCAGGCGCGCACCCATTGATTGGTGCCATCCGCCGCGAATTTGGTGAAGAAGATATTGTTGCTGCCGTTCGGCGCGTTTGAAATGGCCGTATGGCCGTTGCCAAAGTTGACGGTATTTTGGAACAGGCCCGCCACATACGCATCGCCCGCAGCGTCCACCGCGACGCTGTTGGCTGCCTCGCGTCCACAGCCCCGGCTGGCAGGGCCGCCACAGGCACCGGCGCTGGTCCCCCAGGTTTTGGCCCACTGGTAATGGCCATTCGCATCCAGTTTGACCAGGTAGGCGTCAACGGTGTGGTTGGATGAGGTAAAAGTGGCGCTGAGGTTGACGCCCGCCGGATCGAAGTTGACCGTGCCGCTGAATTGGCCGGCCACGTACAGATTGCCCCAGCGGTCCACGGCCATGTCTGCGGCCGAGGCGTCGCCTGAGGCGTGACCCCAGGTTTTTGTCCAACTGTACGTCTGAACCGCCGAAGTGTTGAGTTGAATCAACGCCGTGGTGGTCGGCGTCGAGGTGAAGATGAGAAGTCCCAGCGTCATCACGACCACGCTTGCCAGGCAGATCGCTGTTGTGCGGGTTAGGTGGTAATTGGTCATAGTCAGTCTTTCGCGCAACGTGGTGACGGCTATTGTTCAGCCGTTTCGTCGTGATAGCCGTAGAGGCGGGCCTCCCCCATCGGGAACCGCACCGCGCTTCCGTTGCTTTCGCCCACCTTGTAGTAGTGGTCTTCGTTCACAGCCCAGCCCTCCTCCGCGTCGAAGTTGCGCGTTTGGTACAGGCTGTGATAAACGTACTTGTACAGTCCGCCGCACACCGGACATTGATAGAGTGTCTCGATGTGGGTGTACTGATCGCCGTGATCATTCGCTAATCGCCGCAGGCGGATCAGGCTGTTGCGTAGGCACGTCAGGCCGTGGTCGGCGGGCAGAGCGCAATAGGGTTTGGGTGTCATGCGCAAAACCCTTTCTCAGGCGACACGGCCCGTAGCCGTATCAGGAACGGGATAATCAAAACGGCGTCATTGGCCAGGAAACCAGCCTGCCGCCAGTATATTTCATTGTCACCAGGTAAGTCAATCGACAGTCTGATCTGTGGACTGCACCAGAGCCGGTTTCAGCCGCGCTTACTTGACGACCACCTCCGACAGGCTGTCGCTCTTCGCCCCTACCACTATCCAACAAACAACCCTGCGAGGACCATCACAACCCCAATGGCGCGATGCCGCCCAACACCAGCGCAGCGATGATGACGGCGGCTATGCGCACGCGCCAGTTGCGTGTAAACGCCCACCCGATCAACATCCCTGCGCCCAACGCAATCAGCGTAAAGGCCCATTGCGCGTCCAGCAACAGCGGACGATTCAGCGGCACGAGCATATAGCGATCCTGCCACTGCTGCCAGATCGACAGGAACGGCACGGGCAAAATCTGCGGCGACATCCAAAACGTCACGAAGCCCAACGCCAGCGCCCCGCCGCCCACCAGACCGTCGAGCGCGGAGGACAATCGGGCCAGCCGCTTGCCCCAGAGGAGCAGTCCCATCGCCCACACGAGCGGCGCGATCAAGAAGTACGCGCCCGCCTTCGGATCAAGCCCTAAAACAAGGCTCGCGCTGAGCACGCCGATGACAAACAAGCCAAGCAAGTTCCACATCGATAGCGCTTCATAGCCCTTGCGCTCGCACACAAAATCATACGCCACTAACGGCAAGCCCAGATAAATCACGCCGAAGAACGAGTACAGCGTGTACTCCATGACCAGTTCGGGCAAGCCCGCGCCCAAAGTCACCACGCACACGCTCAACATCAGCAGCAGCCACGCGATCAGCGCCAGGATGCGGTCGTTGGCGATCTTGGACCAATCGGCATTGCTCTTGGCCATCTCCCACACCAGCCCGCCGATCAGCGTAAAGCCCGTCCAGAAGGCCAGCGGCGCGGCGGCATCGGCCTCCAGTGTGCCGAACGATTCGAAGTTTGAGAAAAAGCCCACTACGCCGATGTAAGTAGCCAGCCACAGGCCGCTGAGCCACGCCAACTTATCGTCCGTCCAGCGTCGCCGGATCACGAAGAACACGAAAATGATTATCGCCACCAGGCTGGCGAAGAACTGATAATACACGCCCCAATAATCGGGATTGCTCCACGTGTTTACCCACTCGCTCAGGCCGATGTTATAGGCAAAGACCGTCGTCTCCACCGATAGATCATGCGTGGCGATCCAACTGAACACGCCCGTGCCGATCCACAGTAGCGGAAAAATCACGCGCGTCACGCGCCCCGAGAAGAACGCGATGCTTTCTTTGGCGACCCACTTGCCCAGCTCGATCGCGCCCTGAAACAAGCCCGCGCCCAGCCACAGCCAGAACAAATCTACCACGCCCAACAGGCCGCGCATCGTCAACAACGTGTTGCTGCCCGCCAGAACGGAATCACGCGCGATGCCGAGTGCAAAAAACAAGCCGATCACGATCAGCGTCCCGCCAAACACCCGATTGGCTTTCGGCGGCGACTGAGAATCGGCGTCAACGAAGAAGATCTCACGCAAAGCCGCCAAGATGCTAAGAAATGGGATTTTGCTTTGCTGCTTTGCGGCTCGCCGTACCCCAATCTCTGATGGAGATTGGGCGGCGCGCTGGGCGTTGCGTGAGGTTGTTTCGATTGGAGGGGATGAAAAACGTTTCAGCGTGTACCGATTGGTCAGCGCGCCGAAGTAGATTGCACCCAGCGTGATCGGCGCGAAGACTTCCCAATCGCCCGTAAAGATGCACCTCAAGCCGAATGCGCCATAGGTCAGATACGCCGCGCCCAGGCACAGGATCAAGAACCAGAAACGCCAACGACCTTTTTGAAGGCGCGCCACACGCCAGCCGATCAGCAACATCCACACTGTCGGCAAAGCAAATAGCGGCGTGCCTGCCAGATTCCCGCCGATGAAAATGCCGTGCCAACTCAAATACGCCGCTACGATGAAATAGCCCCACAACGGCAGGGTCAATGCTGCACTCAGGGCAAACGCCCAGCCCAGGGCAAACAGCACTGCGCCGACGATGGTGACGGACAAGGGCAGGGCCACATCCGCGCCCAGCGGCTGCGCGGCCCGCGCCTCGATCTGTGTGGCGGCGAGAATCGCGCCGATGATCAGCGCGAGCAGACCCAGGCGGCCCAACGGCCGCACCTGCCACACGCGGCGCACCAACTTCAGGCCCTGCCATTCGCCGTCGATCTGGTACTTTTTGAAGTGTCGCCAGCGAATGGCCACGGCCTGCCCGATTTTGCCAAAGACACGATTGATGAGCGGAGGAGGTGGGTTCATTTCCTGAGCAAGGGTAAATACAGGCTAAACGGCCATTCGCCCAACCACACGCTCCACAACTCCTTGCCGTGTAGGCCGTCATCGGCCACGAAGAACAATCGATTGTCGGCGGCGGTCAGCAGGGCCGGCTCTTTGCTGGTGTCGGACGGCTGGATGTCCTGGAGCATTAGCGTGCCGGTCGGCGTGCCGTCGCTCATCCATAGTTCGTAGCCGTGGCTGCCGTCGTTGGCGACGAAGAACAATCGGCCCTGCGCCGCAGTCAGATGGATGGGCTTGTAGGTGATGCTACTGCCGGGGTAGATGTCCTTTACCATCAGCGTACCGGTGGGCGTGCCGTCGCTCTTCCACAACTCCGGGCCGTGTGTGCCGTCGTCGGCGGTGAAATAGAACACGCCCGCGACATTGGCCTGGCAGGGCGTATCGTCGCCGTAGTTGCAGGCCACCGCCAGGCCATTGCCTGTGCCCGAATAGACATCCTTCACCAACACGGTCCCGCTCACCGTGCCGTCGCTCTTCCACAACTCCGTGCCATGCGCGCCGTCATTCGCCGCGAAGTACAACGTGCCGCTCACATTGGTCAAGCGCGACGGATCGGCGCTGTTGCCGTAGCCTTCGTAGATATTCTTCACCAGCGCGGGCGTGCCGCCGGTGGTCTTGTACAGTTCCTTGCCCTCCGAATTGGAGCCGCGCGCGACAAAGAACAAGTTGTCGCTGATGGCCGTAAACGCGCCGGTCTCCGCGATGTACTGGATTAGCACTGTGCCGGTGGGCGTGCCGTCGCTCTTCCACAACTCGCTTTGATACAGGTCGTAATAGAACGAATAGAACAATGTGCCGCTGATGTTGGTCAAGTTTTGCAGCGGCACGGCCAGCGTGCTGGCATTGGGGTTATTATGCACCAGCCGGGTGCGGGTCAGGCTGCCATCGGTGGCCCACAATTCATAGCCGTTGACACCGTCATTGGCGATAAAGAACAACTCGGTGCCCACACTCGTCAACATCTGCGGCTCGCTGTTGCCCGTGCCGGTCAGGATATCTTTCACCAGCTGCGTGCCGGCCGCCGTGCCGTTGCTGCGCCACAACTCGTTGCCGTGGGTGCCGTCGGCCACCGCGTAAAACAAATGGCCTTGATGCGTCGTCAGCTGCTTCGGCCAACGGACTGACCCGGTGGGCGTCGTTTCGGTCACCATGACCGTGCCCGCGGCCGTGCCGTCGCTGCGCCACAACTCGAGGCCGTGCTCAGTGTCTTGCGCGGGGAAATACACCGTGCCGCTGAGATTGACCATCCGGGCATCGCTGAACTGGGTCAAGATGGATGAGGTTGAGCCGCTGATAATATCTTTAACCAGCTGCGGTGCAGAACTGCTGCTCACAGACACAGTGGCGGGTTCTGCCCGTACCCGATCGGCTGGCGCGGCGAGACCGTGCTGAAGACCCATCAACGCGACGATTGCGAGGACGAACGAAACCAATAGACGACAAGCTTTAACACGCATGGCGGCCTCCATGAGTGTCTCGTCCCTGGCTCCCGTTTAACAAAAAAGTCGAGGCTCACTCGAACCTCGACTCTAGTATAACGAACTTCGCGCAATTGTGCGGTCAGCGTTTTGTCTTAACTCTTGAACACCCGTCGACCAGCGCGGACTACTTCAGCACATCACGCACCACGTCATTGATGAGTTTGCCGTCGGCCTTGCCCTTCAGTTGCGGCATCAACTTGCCCATCACCGCGCCCGTGGCCTGCGGGCCGCTGACGCCCAGTTCGGCGATCACTTGCTTCACCACCACTTCGATCTCGTCGCGAGTCAGTTGCTTGGGCAAATATGTCAGCAACACGGTCAATTGATCTTGCTCGTGCTGCTGCAAATCAGGTCGATTAGCCTTCTCCAACTCGGCCAGTGTATCGCGGCGGCGTTTGACTTCTGTCGCCAGCACGCTTTGCGCTTCGATGTCGCTCAGCGGGATCAACTTCGCAATCTCGGCCAACTGTTTCTCGCGTTCGGCTTCGTTGATGGCAGGCTTGCCGTCCGCATCGACTTGGCCGGGGATAAGCCACAACTTCGAGCGTTCTTTCAGCAGTTTCTCTTGCTTGGCTAGTTCGGCGTTTTTCAACGCGGACATCGTGTAGCGAATCACGTCCTTGTGTAGTTCGTTCTTGCTTAACATGGCCGTTTTCAAATCGGCTTGCAGTTGTTCTTTCAGATTCATGGTGTTCTCCAAATCTACGACCCAAAGGGCCGGCTGTTTTCCCCTAAGAAATAGCGTTGTACGGCGAGAAAAGCAATCACCGCCGGAGCCGTGACTAGCGCCGCGCCTGCCATCAACAACGGCCAGTTGCTCCGATCGAGTTGTTGCAACTGCCGCAGGCCTACCGGCAGCGTGTACAGGCTTTGCGACTTCAAATACAACAGCGGCGACACGAAATCACTCCAATAGATCAAAAACGTCAACAGGCCGACGGCGGCCACGGTGGGGGCGGCCAATGGCAAAGCGACCCGCCACCACGTCCCGAGGATGGATGCGCCATCCAAGCGCGCCGACTCGAACAACTCACTCGGCACGCGCCGGAACGTCCAGTAGAATAATAGCACAAACAGCGGACTCGTCCCCATGAACGCAGGCGCAATCAACGTCGCATACGAATTGATCCAGCCCAGCCACGCGAACATCACATAGCGCGGCAGCCACAACGTGCTCAGCGGGATCATCAACAGCCCGATTGAGAGTATGACCAATCGGCGCTGTGTCCGACCGGTCAGCTGCGCGATGGCGAAGGCCGCCCACGACGCGGTCACGATGGTGATCGGCACGGCCAGCGCCACGATGATCACCGAATTCAACGTGTAGCGGCCCAGCGGCAGCATCTCGAAGATGCGCGCATAGTTGCCGGGCACGATCGGGTTGGGCAGCCACTCGATCGATCGGGGCGCGGGCAAACCGGGCTGCCGCAGCGAAGCCGTGATCAGCCAGATCAACGGCAGCACGAAGATGATCGCCACCCCGATCGAGAGGACGGTACGCGCGTTAGGTCTCATCGGCGTAGCCCCAGCCTTTGGACAGTTGGAACAGCGTGTACAGCAGATAAGCCGTCAGCGCAAACGTAATCAGCATGATCACTGCACCCTGACCGAAGCGAAAACGATCGAAGGCTTCTTCGTAGATCAGCAGCGGCGTAAACAGCGTGGCGTAATACGGATCGCCGCCCGTCATGATCAGCGACGGTGTGAAGGTGTACTGAAAACCCAGAATGACATCGCGCACGATGACGATGATGAGCCACGGTTTTAACAGCGGCAGCGTCATGTACCGCAGTTGCTGCCAGCGCGATGCGCCGTCGACGGCGGCCGCTTCATGCACCTCGCGCGGCTGATTATGCAAGCCCGCCAGCAGGATGACGAAACTCTCACCGATTTGCAACAGCGACATCATAACGAAGGGCAACTTGGCCGTGTTGAAATCGGTCAACCAGTCGGGCGCGGGCAGACCGATCGCACGTAGCACCAGATTCAGCGGCCCGTAAAACGGATTGACGATCCACAACCAGATCAACGCGTAGGCCACATCGGGAATCGTCGTGGGCAGATAGACCGCAATGCGAAACAAGCCCGCGCCGCGCCGCCGCGCATTCAGCAGCAGCGCCAGACTCAGCGCCAGCAACAGGCGCAGCGGCACGGCCAGGAAGATGAAATACAGCGTGTTTTGCAGCGCAATCCACGTTTGCGGCTCGGCGGCCACGTCCTGAAAATTGATCAGGCCCGCAAACACCGGCGGCGAAATGGCATCGTACGTGAAGAAGGCCAAGCCCAACATCAGCAGCGCCGGGACGCCGACGAGCGCCAGCGTGCCGATCAAGTACGGCAGCAAGAACCAGCGCAGTTCGCGCTGATAGACGTTGCTGGCGTTGCGGATGCGACTGGGTGAGTTTTTCACTCGGTCTCGGTGAAAAAGATCAATGTGCGCTCGACAATGGCTTGAACCACTTCGGCGAGGGGCGCACCATTGTAGAAAGCGCGCTCGAACTCCGCGCCGAAGACTTCTTCAATATCGACCCAGTTAGTCAAGATGGGCAGGGTGCGCATGCTGGGCAGTGCGTCCAAAAATATCTGGCTGCGCGCCGGTTTCTGGCCGGGTTCCAAAAAGGCCGCTGACTGCGCCACGGCTTTCAACGACGGCACAGTGCGCCCGGATTTGGCCACGAGCGTTTGCCCTTCCACCGAATTGGCAAATTCGATGAACGTCCACGCGGCGTCTTTGTTAGTCGTGCCCGTGGTCAGGCAGTAAGCGTCGCTATGCAGTACCGAGGCGGGCGCAGTGCGCTGTGGCAGCGGGGCCACGTCCCAATTGAAGGCCGTGATTTCGCGGAAGGTGGGCGTGGCGCGGCGGCTGTCAAAGTACATGGCCGTGCGGCCGTTCATGAAGCGCGTCTCGCTGTCTTCTGATTTCTCGGCGGCGGCATCCGGCACGACGTGATGCTTCAGTTGCAAATCGACCAGCCATTGCAGGGCGGCCTGCGCTTGCGGCGTGTCAATGGTCAGGCGTCTGGCGACCGGCGTATCCACCAGTTCGCCGCCGTTCTGCCAGATAAAGGGCGCGGCGCGAATCAGCGACGCTTCCAGGCCCACGCCATATTGATCGATGCGGCCGTCGCCGTCCAGGTCTTTGGTCAGCGCTTGCGCCGCGCTCAGAAAATTGTCCCACGTCCAGCCGTTGGCGGGTTCGGGCACATTCGCGGCCTTGAACAGATCGACATTATAGTAGATCACCAGGCTGGACAAATTTTGCGGCACGCAGAGCAATTGGCCTTGCCACATAAACGGCTGAATGGCCTCTTCGTAGAAGTCGCCGATCTTGATGACGTTGCTCTTGGCCAGGTACGGCTCAATCGGCTCGATGACGCCCTTGGCGGCAAAGCCCGCATAACGCCGATAGTTGATCAGCACGATATTGGCCGGTGTCCCGGCCGCAAAATCGGCCGCCATGCGCTTGCGATAATCGCTTTGCGAGGGGATGTGGATCAGTTCGATCTTGATCGAGGCGTGTTTTTGCTCGAAAGCGCTCGCCAGCGCCTGATACGCCTTCAGTTCCGCCGGATCGCCGAAGATCATGAACGAGACCGTGTCGGACGTCGCCGGGGCCGCGCAAGCACCGATGACGGACGCAGCGATCAACACGACGGCTACCACGCGAAACAGACGAAGGGTCGACATGCGTTATCTCCTTTGAATATACCGAAACTTGCAACAAAGCCCTGCGAGTTCATAGAACTCGCAGGGCTTGGGTTTCGACTAACATGGATATAGCCGAACGCACAGAGGGTCTTACATGTTTGTCGTGCGCAGGAACTTCAACGTCTGGCGGCGGCTCTTGCGAACCTTAGCAGCCTTCTTGCGCTTGCGAACGATGCTGGGCTTCTCAAAGAAGCGCCGGCGGCGCACTTCGCTCAGGATACGGTCACCCTGAACGATCTTGTTGAACCGTTTGAGTGCAGATTCAAACGATTCGTTGTCGTCAACGACTACACGCGTCAAAACAATCACCCCTCTCTGCGTCATTTCTGGAAATTGGAGATTAGAACTTGGGGGTTGGAGAACTTGTCGCAACCGTACCATCTAAGATCCAACATCTAACGTCAAGCGGGCCGAATTATAACCGTGCGGATAGCGCCTGTCAACTGGCTGATTGAACAATGACCAACCTCCAACCTCCAATTGACCAATCGCGTGATTTCACCTATGATAGCGCACGATG
>JAGOBP010000521.1 GCA_017999195.1 Thermoflexales bacterium | reverse complement strand
AAGGTTTGCAGCCGTCGTTCCAGCACGGCATACGAAAAGTAGCGGCGGGCCAGTTCATAATTTTGATCGGCCCACTGGTCTGCTAGCACCGCATCGCCCAACACGCGGCGCGTCTGCGCGACGGTGTCTTCCGTGATGTAGCCGTCAAATTCAATCACGCGGAAACCGCGCGGCTTGATGTCCACTTCAAACGTCGAATAACTATTCACGACGATCGGGCGGCGATAGTACACCGCTTCCAGGAAGGCATTACCAAAGCCTTCGATGCTGGACGGATACGTCACCAGATCAGTATGCTGATAAGCATCGGCCAGGCGATAGATGCGACGACCATCCGGCGTGAGGGCGCGTTCGTCGCGGATCAATTCTGCTTCAAAGTTCACGCGCACCTGCATCAGGTCGGCATAGTCCCGCACACGTCGCTCATAGGCGTTGCCCTCATCGCCGGCCGCATGCGAGATGACCAGACAAGCGGGCAAGCCGACCCGCCGCGTCAGTTCGATGGCGTGTTCGATGCCCTTGCGCTGCACCACGCGTGTAGGCTGCAAGAAAAACTGCTCGCCCGGCCGCACGCCCAGCGCGGCGCGAAGGTCACGGGCATAGTCATCCGACGGCGGCGGCGGTTGATCGAAGTCCATCACGTTGGGCACGATCATGGCCGAACTGCCTGTGCGCAGGCTCAACTCGCGCGCGGCGATCGAGTTGATGACGACATGCCGGATCGACGGCGCGGTGGGGGGGAAAGCGGCGTTCAGATAATCGGCCACACAGTTCACCTGAAAACGCTCGCGTTCCCAGTAAAAATCGTGGTGATGGGCAATTGTGGGCAAGCCCGTTTCGGCAATGAATTCGGTCAGCGCCAAACCCAGCGGAATGTTCATCGGAATCGCCAGTGCATTCTCCACGATCAACAACTCGATCTGAAAGTCGCGGACAAAGGCGTAGAGGTGGCGCTTCAGCAGTTCGCGCAGTTCATGAATGCGCTGCGTGACGATCAACGGGCGAATGGGGCGCGAGGTCGCCTGCGTGTAAATAGCATAAATTTCAGGGTTGCCGCGCGTTTGCGCCACCTGTTCGCGCCAGTCGGTGGAAAATGCCACGTGCATAATCTCGTCGATGGCATCATGGCCGAAGAACGCTTCCGGCACCACGCGACTGCGCTCGGCAGGCCAGTCCGATTGACCGGCGAAATAGAAACAGGTGTGGCCCAAGCGCTCCAGCACCGTGACCCACTTTGCCGTCTCCAGCGACACGCCATCGGTCCCGGCCAGGCGCGTCGAAACAAAACCAATGCGTCGAGATTTAGCGGTCATGGTGCCTCAGCCACAGTATTTGATACGGCGCGAGCGTCAGCTCAACGGCGTCACAGACTTGCCCCGCAATCAAATCGATCGAACCTCGCCACAGCGCCTCAAGTTGAATCACTTGCGGCTGCGCGGACACGTTGTGCAGGCATAACATTTGTTCCTCGCTGCTGCCGCGCAGCAGCGCCAGCACGCTGGATTGAAAGTGCAGCACCGCCTGCGGACTGTCCGGCGCAAAGGCCGTCGATGCAGCCCGCACTTCAAGCAACTGCTTCAGCCGATTGAACACGCGTGAACGTCGCGAAGATGGATCTCCCAACTCACGTTCCACATCAACCCGATCGAATTTCTGGCGATTGATCGTACGATTCTGGCCCGTCAACGCGACGCCCTCCGGCCAGCCACGTGAGCCAAACAGGCTGTGAAAGTAGATGCCCGGCATCCCACTCAACGCCAGCATGCTGGCGTGCGCGACGATGAAGCGATCAATTTGTACGTCGATGGATTCACTACTATACGGATCAGACAGCGCGTCAAAGTAGTTGATGTTGAGTTCGTATGGACTGCGCGAACCATCGGCATTGTGCTTGTAGGATACGCGTCCGCCATGTGCCACCACGCGATTGACCAACGCGGCAATCTCGGCGTCGCTCAAGATGCCGCGCGCGGGATTCAGCCCAATGCCGTCGTGCGAAGCGAGGAAGTTGAAGAAGGCCGTCTCTCCCCCTCTCCCGAAATCCGCATCCTGAGCGGAGCGCAGCGGAGTCGAAGGACGATTTCGGGAGAGGGGGCCGGGGGGCGAGGCAATCCACTCCGTCAACGCCCGCGCATCGCCGGTGTGCAGCGTGTGCAGCATCAACGGCGGCAGTGCGAAGTTGTAAACCAATTGTGCTTCGTTGTGACCGTCACCAAAGTATGAGACGTTATCCACATGTGGCACGTTCGTTTCCGTGATCAAACTCACTTGCGGCGCGACCTGATCCAGAACGGCGCGCAGCAGTTGAATCACGCGATGGGTCTGCGGCAGATGAATGCACGACGTGCCAATCTCTTTCCACAAATAGGCAATCGCATCGAGGCGGATGAACTGCGCGCCCTGCGCCACATACTGCAACAGCACATCGATAAGCGCCAACAGCACGTCTGGATTGCTGTAGTTCAGATCGATCTGATCCGCGCTGAAGGTGGTCCACACGGACTTGTCGCCGGAGAGCATGGCGAAGGTCGTCAGCAGTGGCAGGGCGCGGGGGCGCACCACTTGCGACAAATCAGGTTCGCCTTCGACGGTGATGAAGTAGTCGCGATACGGGACTTCGTCGCGCAAAAAGGCTTGAAACCAGGCACTTTGCGCAGAGATGTGATTGATCACGCCGTCGAACATCAGGTTGAAGTGTTCGCCTAAGCGCGCGACATCTGACCAGTCGCCCAAGGCTGGATCGACTTCGGTGTAGTCAATGACAGAGAAACCGTCATCCGAGGAGTATGGATAGAACGGCAGAATGTGAATACCGCTGACGACGTTCATCAGATGCTGTTCGCAGAAGTCGGCCAGCGTGCGCAGCGGTGAGACGTTTGCTTCGCGCAGTTGATCGCCGTAGGTGATGAGCAAGGCGTCACGTTGGGTCAACGTGCGGCGTTGCGTGTCATTCCGAGGAGCGTTGTCTGCGACGAGGAATCTCTGCGCCGACCCGCCTTCTGGCCCGACTGGATGAGAGATTCCTCGCTTCGCTCGGAATGACACGTTAGGCCGAGAAATCCGATCGAGTTGGCGTTGAAGCGCTTGGTATGCGCTTTCACCAACGACTTCGCCATATAAAGCGAGTAGGTGCTCGGCAATCAAGTTATCGCGCATCGTCATCATCGCGCTTGACTCCGATTGAGGTATTCAGCGACTTCGATCATCGGCGGGCGATCGCGTTCCGCAATTTCTTCCACGTCCAGAAAATAGTTGCCGCCTTCGTAGCGGATCAATTTCATAGAGCGGTTCACGTCATCCAGCATGACGCGCCCGTAACGCCGTTCCAATTTCTGAACCACCGTCTGCAAGATGGCAAACGACATTTTGCTCAAGGCTTCCAACGATTGATTGTGATGAATGCGCTCCAGCAGATCGACCTGCGCGATGGCGTCCAGGCCGCAGCGCTCGAACACGTCGATGAGCAAGCCGGTCTCCACGCCGTAACCGGAGAAGAAGGGT
>JAGOBP010000520.1 GCA_017999195.1 Thermoflexales bacterium | reverse complement strand
CCGCGAGCGGGTATAATCGGCAGGCGGCCAACCGGCCCATTCAACAGGAGTCAATTATTCCATGACAGGTGTTGCGCCTCGTTACTTGATTACGGATATGGATGGCGTGCTATGGCGCGCGCAGGAACCCATGCCGGGCATCGTCGAGTTCTTTCGCTTTCTGCGCGCGGAGAACGTCCGATTTGTCTGCGCGACCAACAATGCCTCGGTGCTGGCGGCGAAGTTGGCCGAGCGCTTGCAGGGCTGGGGCACAGATGTCACGCCCGATGAGATCGTCACGTCCTCGACGGCCACCGCCGATTATCTGGCGGCGATGCTGCCGCCGGGGTCGCGGTTGTACGTCATCGGCATGGAGGGTCTGCGGGCGCCGCTGATCGATCGGGGGTTTGAGTTGGCCGAACACGATGTCGCTACGGCCAATGTGGCCGCCGTTGTCGTCGGCATCGACTGGAATGTCACGTATAATCAGCTGAAGCGGGCGGCGCTGCTCATTCGAGCGGGCGCGCAGTTTATCGGCACCAATGGCGATCGCACGTTCCCCACGCCGGAAGGCATCATCCCCGGCAACGGTTCGCTCTTAGCCTTGATCGAAACCGCCACCGATGTCAAACCGATTGTGATTGGCAAACCCGAGCCGGTCTTGTACGAGATGTCACTGAAGGCCATGAATGCCGTGCCCGCTGAAACGCTGGTGCTGGGCGACCGGCTGGAGACCGATATTCTGGGCGCGGTGCGGCTCAACCTGAAGTCGGTGATGGTGCTGAGCGGCGTCACCCGGCGCGAGGAATTGCTCCACAGCGACTATCAACCCGATTGGGTGTTTGACGATATATCGGACGTGGTGAAGAATTGGGGCAAGATCAATTGGTAATGACGAATGACCAATGACAAATGACTAACAACCAATTGACCAATTGACCAATCTACCCATTTACTCATCTACCAATCTACCATGCCCCCCACTCTATCTTCTCTCTACGATCTCTCATTCGATGAACTTCAAACACACTTTGCTGAGTGGGGTGAAAAGCCGTTTCGCGCCAAACAACTTTGGGACTGGTTGTACGTCCGATTGGCCGATCGCTACGAGACGATGACCAATCTGCCCAAAGCCCTGCGCGACCGGTTGGCCGCCGAATGGTCGATCGGGCGGTTGACGCCCCAGGTGGATTTGCTCTCATCCGATGGTTGGACGCGTAAAATTCTCTTTGCCTTGCCGGACGGCGCGCAAATCGAAACGGTATTGATGGATTACGAGACGCGCGAGACCGTGTGCGTCTCCACGCAAGCGGGCTGCGGCATGGGCTGCACGTTTTGCGCCACCGGCCAGGGCGGCTTTCAGCGCAATTTAACCAGCGGCGAAATTGTGGAGCAAGTGCTGTTTTTCGAGCGCGAATTGCGCAAACGCGAAAGCGGGGGCGAAGCTGACTCAACTGCGCACCGCTTGACCAATTTGGTGTTGATGGGCATGGGCGAACCGTTTGCCAATTATGCGGCTTTGATGGATGCGCTGCACCGGCTAAGCGATTCGGCCGGTTATAACTTTGGCGCGCGGCGCATCACAGTAAGCACGGTGGGCCTGGTGCCGATGATCGAGCGTTTCGCGCAGGAACAATCACAGGTCAATTTGGCCGTGTCATTGCACGCGGCCACCAATGCGCTGCGGTCGTCGATGCTGCCGATCAATAAGCGCTATCCGATCGAGGTGTTGATCGCGACCTGTCGCGCTTACACATTGGCCACTCATCGCCGCATCAGTTTTGAATGGGCGTTGATCGAGAACGTCAACGATACGCCCGAGCAGGCGCACGCGCTGGCGCAGTTGATCAAGGGTCTGTTGTGCCACGTTAATCTGATTCCACTGAATCCCACGCACGGCTTTGCGGGCAGCGCGTCCACGCGTGAACGCATCGCCGCTTTCCGCGCCATTCTGGATGGGGCGCATATCCCCAACTCGCTGCGCATCCGGCGCGGCATCGACATTCACGCGGGCTGCGGACAATTGAAGCAAGCGCAGGCGGCAACCTAGATTTTAGTTAAAACCGGCTTGAGTGTATAATCGCCTCATCACAGTCAATCCGCTCATCGACCTCACCCCGGAGGTCTTATGCTTGACCGACTTCAGCAGGCCCTGCAAGACGCTCAAACGCAGCGTAATCGTGCCGATGAAGCTGCGGCCCATCAACAACTGGGCGCGGCGTATCAAGCGCTGGGTCAATCGCACCTGGCGCTGGAACATTTACAGGCCGCGTTGAGCCTTCAGCGCGAGTGTCAAAATCCAGGCGGCGAGGCGGCGGCTTTGCATGCCCAGGGCGGCATCTACGCCAGCCTGGGCGAGATGGCGCGCGCGCTGGAATGCTATCGGCAGGCGCTGACCCTGCGGCGCGCCACGCACGATCGCACGGGTGAAAGCGCCACGCTTAATAACCTGGCCATAGTCCATTCGGCACTGGGTCAAAAGAGCGAGGCATTACGCAATTACCTCAAAACGCTGGATATTGACACGGAGTTGGGGGATCGTCAGGGCGAAGCCATCACGCTCAATAACATCGGTGAAATCTATCGAGCGTTGAAACGGCCGCGTGATGCCATCAATTATTACCGCCAGTCACTCAACCTGCATCGCGAACTTGGCGATCGGCGCGGCGAAGCCATTACGCTCAACAACCTCGGCGAACTCAATCTGCAAGACAAACTCTTCGATGCGGCGCTGACCCATTTTCAACGCGCCGTCGCCATTCGGCGCGAAGTGGGCGATCGACGCGGCGAAGCCATTACGCTGGATAATCTGGGGCAAGTGTATTTTGCATTGAACCAGCTCAGCGACGCGCTGCCGCACGCGCAGCAGGCACTCAGCATCATTCAAGAGATTGATGAACGCTGGCTGGAAACGAGCATGCTTTATCACGTGGGGCAATTACTGCATGCGGCCGGGCGCACCGCCGAAGCGCGGAGCACTTTGAAACAAGCCGTGCGATTAGCGCAAGCGTTGAGTCACCCGCTGCTCACCGACTGTTGCACGGCCCTGGACAAGCTCGATCACCCGGTATAAGCCAATCATTTGTCATTCGTCATTGCCCATTGCTCGGCCTGCCAGCCAGCCCGTTGTCCACGCACTCTGAAAATTAAAGCCGCCCGTCACGCCGTCGATGTCCAGTATTTCGCCTGCAAAATACAGGCCCGCGCAACGACGGCTCTCCATCGTTTTGAAGTTCACTTCATCCAGCCGCACGCCGCCACACGTGACAAACTCTTCTTTAAACGCGCCTTTGCCTAACATGACAAATGTGCCTTGCGACAATTCATGCGCTAGATCAATGACTGCCCGTTTGGAGATTTCCGTCCACTTTTGATCATCACCAATCCCGACCGCACTGACCAATCGCTTCCACAATCTCAACGGCAAATGCAGCGGCGATGAAGCACTCACGCTCTGGCGCGCCGATTCCGTTTTGATCGACATCAAGCGTTGTTGAAGTTGATCGCCCTTAAAATCAGGCAACCAG
>JAGOBP010000048.1 GCA_017999195.1 Thermoflexales bacterium | reverse complement strand
GCGCAGGCCCACGCCCAGCGCCTTGCTGACGGCTTCTTTGGCCGCATAGCGCGCGGCAAACTCGGACGCAAAGCCGCGGCACGATCGAATCTCGGGGGGCGTGAAGCAGCGCTCGAGAAAGCGTTGGCCGTAGCGCGCCAACGCCTGCTCAACGCGTGGAATGTGTAAGATGTCGACACCGGTGGAAAGCATAAAACCTCAGTTGCCTAGTAGATTCGTAAATTGGTCAATCAGTCGATTGGTAACTGGTCAACGGGTTGACGAATTGACCGATTATTGATCGACCAGTTACCCGGTCGGCCCAGCAACGGCGACCGCGAAGTTGTTCGGATCAAGATATTGCTGCGCAGCGGCTTGAATTTGCGCGGGGGTCACGGCGTTGATCATATCGGGATACTTTACCAGATAATCCAAGCCCAGCCCGTACAACTCCATATCGAGCAGAATGCCAGCCACGCCGTCGTTCGTCTCCAGCCCGATCGGCATCGACCCGATCGAGTACGACTTGTTATCCTTCAACTCGCGCGCAGTGACCTTCGTCTCGATCATACGCTTGAGTTCGGCCTGAATCAGCGGCAGCGCCTTATCGACATTGGCCGGATCGACGCCCGCGATGACGCGCCACGCGCCCGGCCCCAGGCCACCCTCGACCTGGCTGTAGCAATAGTAGGCCATGCCGCCTTTTTCACGCACGCTTTCGCCCAGGCGACCGTACAAGCCAAACACGCCGAGGATGGAATTGCACAGTCGCGCCGTCAGATAGTTGGGCTGCGCACGATTGGGACCGACAAAGCCCAGCACAATGTCGCTCTGCATCTTGCGCGGAATGTCCACGCGCTTCTCGCGGCGCTCGGTCAGGCACGGGGCCGTCGGGATGAAACCGCGATCGATGCGCGCACCGGTCCAATTACCAAAGGCGTCTTCCCACATCTTAAAGGCGTCATCAGCCTTGATCGCACCGACAATCGACACGAGCAAGCCGTGTGCGCCGTAGGCTTGCTGATGGTATTGCGCCAGATCAGCGCGGGTGAGTGCCGAGACCGATTCCGTGTAGCCTTCGGTGCTGCGGCCATACGGGTGGCCCGCCGGATACAGCAGTTCGCGGAAAGTGATGCCCGCCATGCGGCGCGTATCGGTGGCGCGCTCTTGCAGACTGGTCAAAATCTCGCCGCGATTTTTGTCCACTTCGCTGTCGGGAAACGTAGGCCGCTGCAATGATTCGGCCAGCACATCGACCACCAGCGCAAAATCTTCGGCCAATGACTTCGTGCCGAACGACGTGACGTTGATGCCGGATGAAATATCCACGGTTGCGCCCACCGCTTCGATCGTTTCGTAGATTTCGGCGAACGAGCGTTTCTGCGTGCCGCGCATCAACATATCGGCGGTGAAGGCGCTCAGGCCCTCGCGGCCCGGCGCATCGTCGGTCGCGCCCGCACGCACCAAGCCATCAACCACGACCGACGGGCTGGAGAAGTTTTCTTTCACCAACACCGTCATGCCGTTGGCGTATTCTTTGCGGACGATATTCTTGGAGTTAGGAATGGATTCGGGATCTAAAGGCATGAGGTCCTCATTAGGGCTTAGTCGGTGAGTAGATCAGTAAACTAGTAAATTAGTAGATTAGTAGAGTAGTGGGTTAGTGGCGGATGTCTTCGCCAATCCACCCAGCCCTAATTTACCAATGTACTAACCCCCAATTTACTAATGTACCCATCTACTTCGGCAAATATGTCCCCACCACGCGATTGGTGCGTTGCAGGTATTTTTGCGCCACGCGCTGCACATCTTCCACCGTGACGGCGGCCAACTTATCCAGGTACGTCTCGAACCAGCGATAGTCGGCAAAGACTTCGCTCCAGCCGTACCAGAAGCCTTGATTCGAGACCGATTCGCTGCCATAAGCAAAGAGCGCGCGCGCTTGTTTGATCGCTTTCGCCAACTCTTCGGGCTGAACGGCTTCGTTGCAAATCCGATCGGTTTCGCGCTCGAACGCGGCTTCCACTTCCTGCGGCGTGTGGCCGTTGCGCACCGTCGCGCTGAGGCTGTAGAGATACGGATCAGCCGTCGGGATCAGGCTGCCGCCCGCGTCCGTCGCGAGTTCGGTATCGACCAGCGCTTTGTACAAGCGTGATGACGCATTGGTCGTGCCGCCGCCAAACATCGACAATGACGATGCGCCGGCGAGAATGGCATCCATCGCCACCATCGCCGGAAAGTCGGCGTCATGCGCGGCGGGCGCACGATACGCAATCTCGACGTAGGCCGCGCCACTGGGGCCTTCCACCGTCACACGCCGCTCGCCGCGCTGCTCGTCTTCAAAGGCCTGATACGGCGGCACATCGGGACCGGGCTTGATCTTGCCAAAATACTTGGTGATCAACGCCAGGGCATCTTCGGCTTTGAAGGCGCCCACGGCCACGGCCACGGCATTGCGCGGCGTGTAGTACGTGCGATAGTGGTTATACAGATCATCGCGCGTCATCGTTTGCAGATCGCACAAATAGCCGATCGTTTCATGGCCGTAACCGTGCGCGTGGAAAGCGGCCGCTTGCACCTCTTCGCCCAGCACGCGGCGCGGACTATTCTCGCCGCCTTGCTTCTCGGAGATGATGACGGTGCGTTCCGGCTCGACTTCGCGCGGGCGGAAGGGGGCGTTTGCCATCCGATCGGATTCCAGCGCCAACGCCAGTTCGAATTTTTCAACGGGCAGCGTTTCAAAATAATACGTGAAATCCAGCCAGGTACCGCCGTTCCATTGGCCGCCTTCGCGCGAGATGACTTGATCGGCGGTGCGCCCGGGAAATTGCTGGGTGCCCTTGAAGAGCATGTGCTCCACCCAGTGGCTGATGCCGGTGATGCCGGTGTGCTCATGACGCGAACCGACGCGATACCAGCTCCAGAATGTGGCGACCGGGGCATTATGATTCTCTTTGATGATAACGGTCAGGCCGTTGGGCAGAATGGCTTTCAAAACGCCCTGCCCGTTGCGTGGCCGCGCGATGATCTTGGGGCGTTTGACGGCGGGTTTCTTGGCCGCCGGTTTTTTAGTAATCGTTTTCGGCATGACTTCTCCCATAAACAAAAAGGTGCGTGTTGGAACTTAAGAATTATCCCACACGCACCATGGATTCCGCAACAGTTTAGCGATTCTTCTGTCCGCGCCCGATGCCGCGATAGCTAAAGCCCATGTTCGCCATCAGTTCCGGCTCATAGACATTGCGCGCATCGACCATGACGGGACTCTTCATCAAATTCTTCAAGCGGCGCAGATCGAGCTGCTTGAATTCATTCCACTCAGTCATCAACACCACGGCGTCGCAGCCCGCACCGCACTCGTAGGGATTCGCGGCCAGCACCAAGTCGGGCGCCATCGACTTGGCGACGTTCATCGCCACCGGATCATAGGCTTGCACTTTGCCGCCCGCATCTTCGATCAACTTCATGACTTCCAGGGCGGGGGCGTCGCGCATGTCGTCGGTGTTCGGCTTGAAGGCCAGGCCCAGCACGCCGATCCTCTTGCCGTTCAGATCACCGCCCAGCATCTCGGTCAATTTGTCGACCACTTGCTTGCGACGGTCGGCGTTGATGTCCATCACGGCCTGAATCAACTGCGGATGGCGGCCGCGTTCTTTGGCCATGTGCGCCAATGCCAAAACGTCTTTGGGGAAGCACGACCCACCGTAACCGATGCCCGCATCCAGGAAGGCACGGCCGATGCGCTTGTCAAAGCCCATGCCCGTTGCCACTTCCTTCACGTCCGCGCCCAACTCTTCGCAGATGTTGGCGATCTCGTTGATGAAGCTGATCTTGGTGGCGAGGAAGGCATTCGACGCATACTTGATCATCTCGGCGGTACGCAGGTCGGTGATCATGATCGTGGCGCGCAAGGGCAGATACAGTTGCGCCACTTTCTCGGCGGCCTCGCGCTCTAATGAGCCGAGCACGATCCGATCGGGCTGCATGAAGTCGTAAATGGCGTTGCCTTCGCGCAGGAATTCGGGATTCGACACGACGTTGAATTTAATCGGTCGCGCCTGCTTGTTCTTGATAATATCCGCCGTCCAGTCGCCGGTACCCACGGGCACGGTCGATTTGTTGACGATGACCAGCGGGTGATCCATCACTTGCGCTACCGACTCGGCCGCTTGCCGCACGTAATCGAGGTCGGCTTTGCCGTCCACGGCGCTGGGCGTACCCACCGCGATGAAGACAAATTCGGCCGCGGTTTCCGGCGTTTCGCCGTTGATGGCGTCCGCATACGAGGTGGTGAACGTGAGACGGCCCGCGTTCATGTTGCGACGCACCACTTCTTCCAGACCCGGTTCGTAAATCGGCAGGATGCACTTCTTGAGGTTTTCAACGCGCTCGACGTTGACGTCGAGACAGGCGACACGGTGACCCAAATCGGCCAGACACGTGCCGGTGACCAGACCCACGTAGCCCACGCCAATGACTGCGATGTTTTTCATGATTGACCTCGTGTGAATTGAGAAGCGCAACAGACAAAACGCTTCGGGTTTTGAACAGCAGGTTGATTCTACCGTTAATTGCCGTCACTCGCAATCATCCGGGCGGTGCGGCGGCCAATCTCCACGGCATAGTTGGTGCCGCGATCCCACGGATACACTTGCGACATCGACGCGAAGTACAAGCCCTTGATCGGGGTGCGGATGTTTGGAATGGCGCGCGAATGATTGATCGGCGGCACAGGCTGCGCGTACGTTTCACGGAACAGCCACGCCTTCTTAATCCACGCGCGATCAAACTTGGGATTAAAGCGCACGAAACTCGGCGCAAACCGATCGAGCAGCTCATCGACCGTGAACTTAAAATACTCGTGATCGGCTTGCAGGTAATCGCCGCAGTAGATCAGGTGATCGCCGCCGAAGTGTTCGGGCGAGACGAAGTTGGTGTGCTCGCACATCGCCAGAAACGGAAAGCCCGCATCTTTGGGCAAATTGTGCCAGTAGTACCCTTTCTCGCTCAATTGCTGCTTCAAAGACACGACCATCACAACCGCGCCCATCGATTTGAGATTGTTCAGTTGCGATAAATAATCGGCGGGCAAGGCGGGCGCGAGGCGCGTGAGCAAACGCGGCGAAGTCGTCGCCAACACTCGATCGTACGTCAGCGCCCCGGCGGGCGTGTGCAAGGTGAGCGTGCCATCGTCGTTCGATGCGATCTCGCGCACGGCCGCGCCCAAGTGAATCGTCGCGCCGCGCTTGCGCACCGCGTCAGCCAGCGTATCGAAAAACGCCTGAAAACCGCCCACAAATGTGCCCAGTCGCGTGGTGCGCGAATGAATGCGCGCCCAGAACCAGGCCATGTTGACTTGCTTGTAATACGTGTCGCCGAACTTGCCCATGAGCAGCGGCTTCCACATCGAGTCGTACACGCGCTGGCCCATGTGACGCGTCAGCCACTCGTCGGCGGTGACGGTTTCCAATGCTTGCCAGTTGGAACTGAATTTCAGGTTGAGACCCGCCACGCCAAAACGCGCGACATCGGTCAAGGGAAAATGCCGCAGCAAAAACTGCGGCATATTGGTAAACATCGAATCGAAGGGATGGAACTGGCCTTGATAGTAGATGGCCGTAATCGGGCGCGGAAACAACACCTTATCGCGCGCGCCGATTTCATCGATGAGGCCCAGCACGTCCTTATCGGACTGAAACCAGTGATGGTAAAACTTCTCCATCGTCCAGTCCCAGTGTGGCTCTTTGAAGCCTGCGGCCAGCCCACCCGTGTTGGGCGCGGCTTCATACACCGTAACTTGATGTCCCTGTCCGGCTAAATCGTAGGCAGCGGATAGACCGGCCGCCCCTGCTCCGATGATGGCAATATTCATAATGGTTAGGTCTCAATTCATAGATCGTGGTGCGTGATGCGTGTTACGTGTTTTTCTTTTCACGCACTACGCAACACGCTAGGGTGTCGTTGCGCCCGATTCTCTCAGGCTGGCCGCTTTGGCAAAATCGCTCCAGCGGATGCTCTCGCGCGCCATGTAGTAGAAGCCTAGCAACGTGATGGGCAGCCACAGCGCGGCGTGCAAGACCAGCGTGTAGGCGGTGGCGAGGGCCGCCGCAACCCCAAAGGCCACCAGCACCGCGATGCCGGGCGTATCGAACGTGCCGATGTAACCGGGCGCAGCGGGCAGCGTCGTCGCCAGATTCACCACGCCGTTCATCAACATCAGTGTGAAGAAACTCACCTCGAAGTTGAAGGCGTGCATGACGAACCAGTATTTCACCGTCTCCAGCAGCCAGATCAAGATCGACGTGAAGAACACCATCACGATGTGGCGGAGGTCGCGCAGCGCGGCCAGCCCCGTCATAAACCGATCGATGAAGCCGCGCAGCGGCTCACGAAATCGAGCCGGTACCAGGCGATCGATCAACGGGTTGTACAGCCGCGCCGCGAACACGGGCCGCGCGGCCATGATCAGAAATACAATCAACGCGCCGAAGAACGCCAGACTGCCGATGATGACTGTAGCCCTCAGGCTCTCGGATAAAAACGGCGCGGTGGGCAGCGCCACAAACACAAACAGCAGCATCACCAGGCCGTCGAAGATGCGCTCCACGATCACCGTCGCCAGCGAGGCGCTGACGCTGACGCCCTCGTTGCGCTTCAGCACATAAGCGCGCAGCAATTCACCCGCCCGCGCCGGATAGACATTATTGCCCATGTAACCGATGACGACCACGGGAAACAAGCGCCGCACTGAGACTTCCTTCAGCGGCTTAAGCAGATAGTGCCAGCGCCACGTCCGCACGCCCACGCCGATGAAGTAGACCGCTACGCCGGGCAGCAGCCACAGATAATTCGCCGCCCGCAGGTCGCTCCAGACTTCTTCCAGTTTTAGACCGGGCAGCGCCAGTGCCACAAAGGCCACACTGATCATCACGCCCAGCCAGAATTGCCAGCGTTTCAAGATAATTCACTCCTTATTTTATCGCGGCGAATTGTACCCTAACACCAATCAATGAACAATGAACCATGATCAATGCGCCAGTCGGCCCGCATCACACCGACTGCCATTCGTCATTGGTCATTGTTAATTGCGCATTGTTCATTGCTCATTGCCCCACTATTTCAAACAGAGTATAATCGCCCCATGCGCACCCCATACGGGCAGGACTGCAAATTCTACTACGCCGATTTCCATCGCGGCCGCAACGAGCAAATCTGCCGGCTAGCCGAAGCCCACCCTGACAGCGCCGAGTGGCAGCCCGATATCTGCCGCACCTGTCCTGTCCCCGCCATCCTGCGCGCCAACGCCTGCGAACATCTGCTGCTGACCGGGCGCGTGGTGAAAGGCTTTCTGGGCTTTGGCCGCAAACTGGTCATCGAAACCACGTGCACCAAAACCAAACGCGTCGTGACCGAGCCGCATATCGGCTGCGGCGAATGTCACGGCGACTCACCCTTTGCCGCACTATTTGACGACAACTCGGCCGGACGTTAAGCGTCACGGGCCGCTCGTGTGGAGGAATGTGATGGCCAAAACCATCCTGGTCGTAGACGATGATTCTGACACCCTAACCTTGATCGGCCTGACGCTGCAACGCCGCGGCTTTGAAGTCATCAAGGCCCAGAGCGGCCAGCAGGCGCTCAACCTGCTCGCGCACGATCGGCCCGATCTGGTTATCCTGGACGTGATGATGCCGCAAATGGACGGCTATGAAGTGTGCCGCGAGATCAAAGCCGATCCGCGCACCGCCGATCTGCCCGTCATCATGCTGACCGCCAAAGCCCAGACGCAAAGCCAACTGGAAGGCTTCCGCGTCGGCGCCATCGACTACATCACCAAGCCCGTCCACCCGCAAGACCTGGTGGCGCGCATTCAAACCGTGCTGGAGCGCACCGAATCGGCCCAGCGCCCCGGCGGCGCGCAAGTGATCGCCGTGTCGGGCGCGCGTGGCGGAGTCGGCGCCTCCACCCTGGCCGTTAACCTGGCCGCCGCCCTGGCCGCCCACCATCGCACCATCCTGGTCGATCTGGAGCTCAGCGGCACGGCTGCGATTCAGCTGGGCCTAGCCCCCGTGCACGGCCTGGCCGATTTAATGAGTTACGAAGCCGATCCCATTGAGCGCACCAATGTCGAAGCCGTCATTACGCCGCACGCCAGCGGCCTGCATTTGCTGGCGGCCGCCGACAGCCCGATCGACCCGGCGCGCGCTCTGGTGATCCTCAATCATCTGCTGGCAATCTATGATATCTGCATCCTCGATCTGGGCTGGGGCATGGGGCAAACCGTGCGCGCCATCGCGCCGCGCGCCAATCGGTTGTTGTTGGCCACCGATGCCGATCGCGCTTCCATCACGCAGGCCAGCCGCCTGCAAACTCTGTTGCTGGAAGCGGGCACATCGGCCGAATCGATTCAACTGGTTTGGATCAACCGGCACAACACCGCCAGTGAGTCGGCCCTGGTCTCATTGCAAGCCGGACTGGGGCGCGCCCCTATTGCCTGCATTGGCTCGGCCTCTGAAGCGATGTTTGCCGCCCTAGAAACCGGCCAGCCGCTGGTGTTGGCGCGGCCGACTGATGCGGTCGCCGTCCAACTGGCTGACCTATCCGCCACCCTGTTGCCAACCGCTTGAATCACTCCCGCAAATCGTCCAGCCCGCGCTGGACGATTTGCTGATAAAGGTGCAACATGCCCTCTGGCCCGTTACCGCCCGATCGGTTTGAGAAGCTCTTCGAATACGCCGTGGCGCAATTATTGCCCCAACTCGACGAACTTCATCGCGGCCTGAATCCCGCCAATGAACAATGGCTGGCGGCCCAGCTCAAGCGCCTGTTGACCGGCCTGAACGCACAGTTGATCGATGACGATTGGACGCGGCTGCTGGAATTGGTCACCGACGAAGTGATCGGTTACGGCCCGATCGGCCCGTACCTGCGCGATCCGACCATCAACGAAGTGATGGTCAACGGCCCGCAGTTGATCTATATCGAACGCAAGGGCAAGTTGGTTGAAGCCGAGGCCCACTATCGCGATACCGCGCACGTGATGCGCGCCGTAGAGAACATCATTTTGCCGCTGGGCCGCAAAGTCGATCGCACCCAGCCGCTGGTGGACGCGCGCCTGCCAGACGGCAGCCGCGTCAACGTCATCGTTCCGCCGTGCGCGCTCAACGGCCCCACCATCACCATTCGTAAGTTCCCGTCCAAGCGCATCACCGTCGATGATTTGATCGGCTTTAACAGCATCACGCCGCAGATTGCCGAATTTATCCGCGCCTGTGTCATATCGCGACTCAACATCGTCGTGTCGGGCGGCACCGGCTCTGGCAAGACCACGTTGCTGAATGTGATTTCGTCGTTTATTCCCGAAGACGAGCGCATTTGTACCGTGGAAGACGCCGCCGAATTGCAGATGCATCAGAAGCATGTGGTGCGCATGGAGACTGCGCCCGCCCTGCCCGACGGCAGCGGCGTCGTCGCTATTCGCGACCTGGTGCGCAATGCTTTGCGGATGCGACCCGAGCGAATTGTGGTGGGCGAGGTCCGCGGCGGCGAAGCGCTGGATATGCTGCAAGCCATGAACACCGGTCACGATGGATCATTGACGACGGTCCATGCCAACAGTCCGCGCGATGCGATTGCGCGTTTGGAAACGCTGGTGCTGATGGCGGGTTTCGATTTGCCGTTGCGCGTGATTCGGCAGCAAATCGCCTCGGCCGTCAACCTCATCGTTCAGCAAGAACGTCTGCGCGACGGCTCACGCAAGGTTACGCGCATCACGGAAGTGCAAGGCATGGAAGGTGAAACGATTATTTTGCAGGACATCTTTATCTTTCAAGCAGTGGCGGTGAGTGACAGCAGCAAAGTGGAGGGGAGTATGAAGCCGACCGGCATCCGGCCCAGCTTCTCGCCGCGCTTGGAACAGTCCGGCTTCAAGTTAGGCGGCGATGTTTATGGCGTGGGCACCACCGGCCCGATGATGGCGCAACAAGGCCGGAGGAAATGAGCAATGTTCATTGTTACTGATCATCGCCGCGCAGTTCAATCAATTCCACTTCCGGCGGGCAGTAGAAGCGCATGCGCGGCGCGCCCTTGCCCTCTAACCCCAGCCCGCGACTGACATACAACGTAGTCCCCTGCTCCGTATATTGCCCCATCTCGTAACGCTTGCCGTACAGCGAACTGGTCACAATCGCGCCGTACAACGGCACGCGGATTTGTCCGCCATGCGTATGACCGCACACATACAGATCGATGCCTGCCTGTACGGCTTCTGGCATCAGATCGGGCGCGTGATACAACAGCAGCGTGAACTTGTCGTGCGGCACAGCCGATCGGGCGTGGGCCAGCTTGGGCGCATCCAGCGTCGGATCATGCGTGCACGTCAGGCCGATGATTTCGACTTGCGGATAACCTTCGACCTCAATCGCTTCGTTGCTTAATAACCGCACATTGGGCACGGCGGGATAGATCGCGCGCACCACATCGGGCGTATCGATCAGCGGCGTGCCGGTGACGGCATACACGCCCAACGGCGCATGCAGCTGCGACAAAAACTCGCGGCAATCGGCGCGGGCCTGCTCGTCGTCCAGATACGAGAAGTTGATCAGATCGCCGGTGTAAACGATGAGGTCGGGGCGCAGGTCGTTGACCCACTTGAGGACTTTGCGTTCGCGCCGCGTCAACCGTTCGATGTGCAGATCGCTCAGATGCATGATGCGCAGCGGCGGCGCGCCGCGCAACTTGGGCGACTTCAGCGTAAGCCGCGTCAACGACAAGCGGAACGGCTCACCCCACAGACTATCCAACACATAGCCCGTCAGCGCAAAATTGCCGATCTCGACCAGCGTGCCGATCCACAGTGGCCCCAGCGGCAGCAACCCGGCGATGATCGTCAATACGGCCCGAATGGCCGTCAGCGCGATCAGCGTCGGCGCGACCGGCCCGTACGATCGATTGCGGCGCGGAAGTTGCGTCAAGGCCGTCCAGTCGACTACGGCAAAGATCAAAAAGACCGCGGCCACTACAAAACCCGCCGTCAGCGACTCCAACTGGATCGACCAGACCGCTAGGACAATGAACGCCAGCACTTCAACATAGATCGCCAACACGACCGTCGGCACGCGGCTCAGGTGGACGCTAAACATCAAGAAGCGATGAAAGCGCGGCGTGGCCACCCCGGGCACGCGGTTCTGAGTCTGCGCTAATTCAGGTTGAAGTTCGGTCATGGATTCGGCCCTGAAAACATCATACACGGGCGCGGCGCGATTGACAAGTGATTTCCGATGCAGATGCGTTACAGTTAGCGGCCCGCCACCAACGGAATGGATTGGGCACGATCGTAGTAGTAAACTTTGCGCTGCGGAAAAGCCTGCGTCAAGGCCAGGTTGCCCAGCGGCCCATAATCTAGGGCAAAGAGCACGGGACTGTCCACCACCTCAGGCGCATTTTGCCAGGCCAGGTCGGCGTAGTCGGTCCAGGCCACGGCCCGCACAAACACGATAGCCGGAGCCAACTGCGCGGTCGCAATCCGATCCGCGTGCCGCCGTTGCAGTCCGTACGCGTCGAAGCCTTGCAACAGTCGTGGCTCGATGGTGAACACGATGTTGTAAGCCAGCAGGAACGGCAGCACCACTTGCACGGCGTAGCGCGGCGCGCGATGCAGCCGCGTCGTTGCGCTGATTTTGAGCAAGCCGCGCGCGGCGATAATCCACAGAAACGGCAGCCCTTCCGCATAATAGCGCGGCCCAAACAAACCGCCGCCGCGCGCCCAATACGCCAGATGCGCGACGATCAACAGCACCGGCGGGATCAGCAGCGCCCAATCACGACGATTGTGTTCGGGCCACAGCAAGCCGAGCAGCACCACCACCCACGTCAGTGATACACTCCCGATCGCCGGCCAGCCCAATACGGTCGCCCCCAGATCGGGAAAATCATAGTCGAAATTCTGAAGCGCCCGGTCCCAACTATGGCCGCCGTCCAGGCGGCCGTAACCGTCGCCAAAGCCCACGCGATCATACGACCACCACAGCGTGTAGGTATTCGTCGTCGGCGAGCCGGTCGCCAGCCAGTTATACAGCGGCCAGATCGACAGCACCAGCAGGCACACCAACAGCATCACGGCATACCGCTTGATATTCCGGCGCGGATGATTGAATAGGTCGTTGAAGGCGATCAAGGCCAACGGCAGCGCAATTGCGATGGCCGTCCACGGCCGCGAGATCAGCGCCCACCCGATCGCGCCGCCAGCCAACACCGCGAACCGCTGGGGCCGCTGCTCATCCGATCGGCGCGCGCGAATAAACCCCCACGTGCCGAAGACAAGCGCCGTCAACGTCGTCGTATGCGCCAATAGCGTGCCGGACAACATCAACGTCATGGGCGAGACCGCGCCCAGCGCCGCCGCCAGCACGCCGACTTCGTGATTGTACAGATCGCGGCCCAGCAGATACACGCCCCACACACTCAGCGCCGCCGCCAGCGCATTGATCAGCCATGGTTGACCGATCAGTGCGCCCAACGCGAGCAGCAACGGATAACCGGGCGTGTATTTGCCAAACACGCGGCCATCGACATGCAGAATAAAGGGAACGTAAAACGCCGCCGGCGAAACGGCGACTTCAGCCGCCGTGATGCGGCCGCTGGCAAAGACTTTGGCCTGAAAGAGATTGGCGTGCTCGTCTTCCAGGTGCGGCATCGCACCCAGCACGCCCCACGCCATGGCCGTCGCCAGCAAGAACGCCCCAATTGAAAGTAGCCATACCGGCCAGAGTCGTTGATTCATTGGTACGTATTATACCAAGCCGCCGCACATTCGCGCCGCATTGACTTGCCGCCTTAATCCGTTGTATAACAGTGGTAGATGGGTGATTGGTAGATTGGTACATTGGTAATCGGTCGATTGGTCATTGGTCATTCCTCATTCCCAAAGGAGCCTCATGTCTGTTCGCACGTTTATCACCCCCAAAGCCGGATCTGGCTTTCTCAACATCCGCAGCGAAACCCGGCTGGATGCGGCCAACATCGTGGGCGCGTTGAATGAAGGCGTGCGCCTGGAGTATGTCAGCGAGAATAGCGGCTGGTACGCAG
>JAGOBP010000047.1 GCA_017999195.1 Thermoflexales bacterium | reverse complement strand
GTTCAGGACCGCGCCGTACATGGCGGCCATCTTCTCATCCAACGGCATGGCTTCCAGTTCGTTCATGCGCTTATCGCCGCTGCGCCCGAACTTGTCCGCCTTCCATTCCGGCAGACCCAACGCCGCGCGCTTCTTATCGATGTGCGCCAGCGTCGCGACCACCATCTTATCGGGGTCTTCGATGAACTCCATCCGGCCGCCGTACAGGGCTTCCCAGCCTTCACTGATGTAGCTCAACACATCGGCGCTGCCGTGAACCTTATCGGGCATGCCTTCCAACGGCGATGATCCGCCGAAGATGACATACGCGCCGGAAGCCACACAATATGTGCCGATGGCCAACGCCTTCTCGCTCATCCACTCGGGCGCGAGGCCGACCGCCGGAATCTGATCGATGTCATCGCCCAGGCCGCCCTCTTCCACCATCTGCGTCAGCACCGTCAGGATGCGCGTGTTATCGACGCACGACCCCATGTGCAGTACCGGCGGAATGCCCACCGTCTCGCAGATTTCGCGCAAGCCAGAGCCGCATTGATCGAGACCCGCTTCGCCCAACAGCAAGCCCAACTTCGCACTCGCAATCGCGCCGCAGCCCGTCTCGACGACGAGCACGTCTTGCTTCAACAGTTCGCGTGTGACATGCGTGTGCAGATAGTCCTGCTGGCTGCGCGGATTGTTGCAGCCCACGATGGCGGCCACGCCGCGAATGCGGCCGCTCATGATGGCGTCATTCAACGGGCGGAACGACGATCGATACGAACCGCCCAGCATATAGTTGATGTACTCGTGCGAGAAACCGGGGATCAAATCCTCAACGACGTTCGGAATCTCGATCGCACCGCGATTCTTGAAGTTATCGATGGCGACCTTGAGGATGTCCTTCGCAATCGTCATCGCGTGATGCTCGTCAAACTCCATGTGCGTCGCGCCCTTGATCTTGACCTTGGCCGAAGTGGTGATGACCTTGGTATGGAAGTTCTCCGCCAGGCCGACCAACGCTTGCATGATGCACTGCACATCGACGACCATCGCCTCAACCGCGCCAGTCAGGATGGCGAGTTCTTGGTGGAGGAAGTTACCGGCCGCAGGCACGCCCTGGCGCATCAGGATTTCATTCGCCGTGCAGCAGATACCGGCCAGATTCACGCCGTTCGCGCCGGCCGCTTTGGCATAGTCCAGAATTTCAGGCGTTTGCGACGCCGCCACGATCATTTCGCTCAGGATAGGCTCGTGACCGTGGATGACCACGTTGACCATATCGGCCTTCAATGTGCCGAGGTTGGCCTGGCCCACGACCGGAGCGGGTGTACCGAAAACGATGTCAGCCACATCCGTAGCGATCATCGAACCGCCCCACCCGTCCGCCAACGACGTTCGAACGGCATGTTGCAGCAAATGCACGGGGTCTTGATCGTCGCCGATGTGCGTGCGATGCAACGCTTCCACCGTTTCACGATCGACGCCGCGCGGCACGACGCCCTTCTCGCGCCACAACTTCTGACGCTTGACAGGGGCACGTCGGATGGGGAGCAACTCGCCGCGCTGTTGGCCAAATTGCGCGATATACAGATCGGCCAGATCGTTGGCGATGTCGTTCGGGCTGCGCTTATCGATCGCAACGCCCGACTTCGCGGCCGCGATGCGCAAGCGCGCCACGTCCCGAATCGAATAGCCTTCTGCTTCGCCATTCGCCACGGCCTTCAACAAAAACGCCATGTCGCGGCCATGATCAGAGTGCGCGGCCGAACCGGCGGCCACCATGCGCACGAAGTTGCGGGCCTGAATCGTATCGATCGTCGCGCCGCACACACCCGTGCTGCCGTCTTTGGTCAATCGGCACGGGCCCATGCCGCACATCTTGCAGCACATGCCCGCCGAGCCGATGTTGCAGGCCGGCATCGCTTCCGCGCGCGTAAACGCCGTGCCGATGCCCAGCGATTCCGCGCGAATCAACATCTGCTGCGCGGCCGGATCGGCCGAAAATTGCTGTGGGGTCTTCTTTTCTTTCGCCATGATTTATGCCTCCTCCATTGCTTTGACGGGTCCCATACCCGGGCACGGCCACAATGGCTTGCCCGTAAATTCAACCGTTTGCCCGAAGGCAACCCCCTTCATCTGCTCGGTCGCAGACGTGTGCCGGAACGGATTATCTTCCGTTTCCTTGGGCGTGCCGCTCTTCCAGTCTTCCGTGACGATTTGCAACTCGCCCAGATAACCGGCCGCGCTCAGCACGTCACGCACTGTCGTCTCGGTGACTTGGGCTTCGTTGACGCGCGCCCGAACCACATGAAACGCGCTGCTGGCATACACATCTTCAACGCCCGGCAGCGCCAGCAACAAGCGCCGGACTTCGCTGACATGGTGGTCAGCGTACATCGTTGGGACATCAACCGTTACTGTTTCCATGCGTACCTGCCTCTGAATGGGATGGGGAGTTTTGTATAGAATTTCACAAGCAAATAGCCAAATTCCATAACCCGAATGCATCCTGAACTAATACATTTGGGTCAGGTTAAATATAGTATGTCTGGTCATAAGGCAGTAGTGACAGATGTCAATGATTGGGGTGTTAAGTCGCACACATAACCTGAATACACCCAGCCGTATCCTGAAAATTCATGCTGCTCTCATAAAGCACGGTAAAATGGGGCGCATCTTTTTGATTTTTCAGGAGGCGGCATGCAGCGATCATGGTTAGTTGCGCTATTAGCGGGCGTGGGTTTCGGAATGTGGCAAGTGGCGGCCCGCCCCCGCCCGATCGATCTTCGCGGCAATGTGGTGATTATTACGGGCGCATCGGCGGGCATTGGCCGAGCCACCGCGCGCGCCTTCGCTGCGCAGGGGGCATCCGTGGTGCTGGTGGCCCGTCGGGCTGACGTGCTGGCCGAAGTCGCCGCCGAACTGACGCACGATTTCGCCGTCCACCCGGAGACGCTGCTCTGCATCCCCGCCGATGTCACGTCCGCCGCCGATTTGCCGCGCATCATCGCCGACACTCTGCACCACTTCGGGCGCATCGATGTGCTGGTCAACAATGCGGGCTTGTCGCTGGGTGGCCCGCTGGAAAGTCAGGCCGAATCCGCACTGCGCCGCCTCATCGACGTCAACATCTATGGGCCGCTGCGTCTGACGCAGCTGGCCCTGCCCATCATGTTGAAGCAGCGCAGCGGCCACATCGTCAACGTCAGCAGCATGATGGGCGTACTGGAGCCGCCCGGCGCGACCACCTACACCGCCACGCGCTCAGCAATTCGGGGCTTTAGCCGGGCTTTGCGGCGCGAGGTGGCGGGCACTGGCGTGCACGTTTCGACGGTTTTTCCAGGCTGGACGAAGACGGCAATGACGGACAAGTTGAATCTGGCTCAGCTGCACGCCGCCGGTTTGCTGGGGCCATTGATCACCGTGGATGACGCGGCCAAACCCGCGCAAGCCATTGTCGATGCCGTGCGCTTCCGTCGCGATGAGGTCTTGCTGGGCGGCCTGCACATGACCATCGGCGGGCGGCTGGTGGGCTTATCGTCGAAATTGACGGACCTGTATTATCGATGGTTCGTTAACCGCGCAGCAGCGCTGGAAGCCATGCGTGATCTAGGGGCATAGGTATTACTTCAATTCAAAAATGGCCGTGGTCGCGCGGAGGTTCGTATCGAAGCGAGCAGGCACGCGCTGTGCGCCTTGTAGATAGATTTGATCCGTGATGCGAATCGTGTGCTGCTTGCAGAAGTCGGTGAAGTCGCCGATGGTCAACGGGCGCGCGCGCGGCGAGGCGTACCACGGCTCATCGTCGCCGGGCACGTTGGGCATGTGGCCGGTCAGCAAGAGGCTCAATCGGCTGCGCCAATGTCCCCAATTGGGAAAACTGACGACCGCGCGTTGTCCCACGCGCAACATCCCTTTGATGATCGACGCGGGGTCGTTGAGATACGGAATCGTGTAACTGAGAATCACCGTGTTGAAGGATCGATCTGGGTAATCGCGCAGTTCTTCGTGCAGATCGCCCTGCCGCACCGTGATGCCGTTACGCACGCAGGCCAGCACTTTAGCCTCAGCGATTTCCACCCCGCGTCCGGTGATCTGCTTCGTATCGATGAGATGTCGCAGCAGCGAACCGTCGCCACAGCCCAAGTCCAGCACTTTTTCGGCTGGCTGGATCAGGTCGGCAATCGCTTGCAAATCGGCGCGTAAGTCGATCGTCATCAAATCTCCCACAAATCAGCGGCGGCCTGAACCGGCGTGTTCACGCTGAATTTCTGCGTGATGCGCTCCAAGAAGTTGGACATGAGTTGCGTCATCGTGTCTACTTCCAGCAGAAACGCATCGTGTCCCCACGTCGATTGTAAGTTGGCATAGGTCACATCCGCGCCCACCATCGTCAGTGCGCTGACCAGTTCTTTGGAATGATAGGCCGGGTACAGCCAATCGGATGTAAACGACACTACGAGATAGATCAGGTTGCTGCTGCGCGCAAACGCGGCTTCCAATCGGCCATCGATGTTGCTTAGATCGAAGTAGTCCATCGCTTTGGTCACATACAAGTAGGTGTTCGCATCGAAGCGTTCCGTGAAACGATTGCCTTTGTAACGCAGATAACCCTCGATGGCGAAGTCTGTCTCGAAATCATAACCAAAACGCGCGCGATCCTGCAAACGCCGACCGAACTTCTGCTGCATCGAGGTTTCGCTGAGATAGGTGATATGCCCGACCATGCGTGCGACGGCGAGACCGGCATTGGGGCGCGGGCCGTTGTAGTAGTCGCCGTGATTCCAGTTGGGATCAGCATAGATGGCTTGCCGACCGACTTCACCAAACGCGATCAACATCGGCGAATGGCGCGCCGTGGTCGCCAGCGGCAGCACCGCCCGCATCCGATCGGGATAGGTGGCCGCCCATTGCAGCACTTGCATGCCGCCCATGCTGCCGCCCGCCACGGCCAGCAAGCGCTCGATGCGGAGATGATCGATCAAGTAACGCTGAGCGCGCACCATATCCCCGATCGTGACCACGGGAAAGTTCAGGCCGTAAGGCTGGCCGGTCTTCGGATTGATCGAGCCGGGGCCGGTGGAGCCGCGACAACCGCCGATGACGTTGGAACAGATCACAAAGTATTTGTTAGTGTCAAACGCTTTGCCCGGCCCGATGCAATCGTCCCACCAGCCGGGGCCTTTATCGTCGGGCGCGTAGTAACCGGCCGCGTGCGAATCGCCGGACAGCGCGTGGCAGATGAGGATCGCATTGCTGCGATCCTCATTCAAGCGGCCATACGTTTCATACGCCAGCGTGATCGGGCCGAGCATTTCGCCACTGTCCAACTGCATCGGCGCGGCTTCCGCAAACGTAAAATATTTAGTCTCTACCAACCCGATCGAGTTTGATCCGTTCATAAGCCAGTCCAGAATTGATCCACGAATTCACACGAATCTTCGCTAATTCGATTGCCTTCGTGTCAACTCGTGAGGATTCGTGGATCGCTTTTACGCCGCTGACAACGCCTGATCCAGATCCCACAAAATATCTTCGATGTCTTCCAGGCCGATGCTGAGTCGCACGAAGTCCGGCGTCACGCCCGCGCTCTCTTGCTCGTCGGCCTTCAGTTGGCTGTGCGTCGTGCTAGCCGGATGAATCGCCAGGCTCTTCGCATCGCCCACGTTGGCGAGGTGGCTGAACAGCTTCAAACTCTCGATGAATTTGCGCCCCGACTCCAAACCGCCCTTCACCCCGAAGCCCAAAATCGCGCCCGCGCCCTTGGGCAAGTACTTCTTGGCCAATTCATAATCGGGATGACTCCTCAAGCCCGGATAGGTGACCCAATTGACTTTGGGATGTGCTTCCAGGAATTCGGCCACGGCCTGCGCGTTCTCCACGTGCCGATCGACCCTCAGGCTCAATGTTTCCAAGCCCTGCAAAAACAGCCACGAATTGAACGGCGACTGGCTCGCACCGATGTCACGCAAAACTTGCACGCGGCTCTTGATGATGAACGGTGGCAAGCCCGCCGCAGCCAAATCTGCATACACTAAACCGTGATAACTTTCATCGGGCGTGTTGAAGTTCGCGAAGCGCGGATTGTCTTTCCAGTTGAAATTGCCACCGTCGACAATCGCGCCACCGATCGAGGTTCCGTGCCCGCCGATCAACTTCGTAGTCGAGTGCGTGATGATGTTCGCGCCCCACTCAAACGGGCGGCACAGATACGGCGTCGCAAAGGTGCTATCGATCACGAGCGGGATACCGTACTCTTTACCAATCGCCGCGACGGCTTCAAACGGGAAGACATTGATGCGCGGATTACCCAGCGTTTCGCCGTACAGAATCTTGGTATTGGGGCGAATGGCCTTGCGGAAGTTCTCCGGATCACTCGGATCAACAAAGGTCACATCGATGCCGATGCGGGGAAAGGTGTAGTTGAATTGATTGAACGTGCCACCGTACAACGTCGAGGCGGATACGATGTGATCGCCCGCGCCGCACAACGCCAGCACCACCATCGTTTGCGCGGCGTGACCAGACGCAGCCGCCAGCGCGCCGACGCCGCCTTCCAGATCGGCCAAACGCTGCTCAAACACATCGCTGGTGGGGTTCATGATGCGCGTATAGATGTTGCCGAATTCTTTCAAGGCAAACAAATTCGCGGCATGTTCCGTGCTCTTAAACACATACGACGTGGTCTGATAAATCGGCACCGCGCGCGAATTCGTCGTCGGATCGGGCTGCTGGCCCGCGTGTAGTTGTCGAGTGGTGAAACCAAACTTGCGATCAGTGGTCATGATATTCTCTCCCTATAGTCTCAAAACATCTTCCACGAAGGACACGCCGATCACGAAACCAATTTGACTGAAAATCCTTCGCGCCTTAGCGTCTTCGCGGTTTTATTTCAAAATCGCGAGTGCATCTTAAAGTCGATCTTAGCCACTACACATGCACATCATGATATTTCCCCCCTTGGCATCGCTCATCATCCAGAAGAGGTCAGCGTGTGGCCGCGCGCTACAACAAAAAAACCTCTTCTGTAAGAAGAGGTTGAACAAACATACGGCTGATTGTTCTCTCATCTTCCAGAATGTACTGTCGGATTTGGCACCTTGTCGGTTTGGCTGGTGGATGATGGAGGTTGGAATTTGGAGGGTATCATCCTCCATCATCCAAACTCTAACATCCAATCTCCAACCGCAGGTTGTCGAGGCATCATTGGGCCGGTCCCTCCGCCTCTCTGGATAAGAGTGTATCTAATATTCAGTTGTTGGGCGATTTTATACCATAGACGAAATCAGGTGTCAATGGCCCGATCAGGTGATAGACGAGAGATTAGTCCGATTTGCTGCCTTCTAAAAAGTGACGAGTGAAGGCGACTTCACTCGTCACTCATCACTCATCACTCGTCAGTTACAGTGTTTCGGCCACCACTTCCGCAATGTCCTTCACCTGCATCTCGCTCTTGGCCGCCTTGGCCGCATCCGTCATCATGGTCAGGCAGAACGGGCAGCCCACCGCCAGTGTATCCTTGCCCGTCGCCATCGCCTCGCGGAAACGATTCTCGTTGACGCGATCCGTGCCGTGCTCTTCTTCCTTCCACATCTGCGCGCCGCCCGCGCCACAGCAGAACGAATTGTTGCGAGTGCGCGACAGTTCGCTGATATTTACTCCGGCATGATGCAACGCCTCGCGCGGCGCGTCGTACACCCGATTGTGCCGTCCTAGATAACACGGATCATGATAGGTCGCGTCGGCGCGCACCGCCTCGTAACGCTTGAGTTTGCCTTCGGCGTACAGTTCTTCAATGAACTGCGTGTGATGGATCACGGTGTAGTTGCCGCCAAACGCGGGATACTCATTCTTCAATGTGTGCAGGCAGTGCGGACACGTGGTCACGATACGCTTGGGCGCGACCTCGTTCAACATCTCGACGTTGCCCGTTGCCAACTCAAAGAACAACGCCTCGTTGCCCGCTCGACGGGCCGAGTCGCCCGTACAGCGTTCCATCTTGCCCAGCACCGCGTAACTGACGCCCGCTGTATTCAACACCTTGGCAAAGGCTTGCGCCGTCTTCTGCGCGCGGGCATCCGTCGCGGGCGCACAGCCCACCCACCACAAAATATCCGGTTCGGGATTCTGCTCGATCGTGGGCACGTTGTGGCCCTTGGCCCAATCCAACCGCGACTCTGGCGCGATGTTCCACGGATTGCCCGTGCGCTCCATCCCGCGGAAAGCCTGTTGCAGTTGTGGCGGGAACGTATTGTCCATCAACACCAGATTGCGGCGAATGTCCAGAATATCGCGCATCGGTTCGTTATTGACGGGACACACCTCGACGCACGCGCCGCAGGTCGTGCACGCCCACACCGCTTCGGCGCTGATGGCAAACTCGATCAGCGGGGTGCTCGATTCTGCGCCCGCCGCCAACGCCTTGCCCTCTTGATTGATCTGATAGCGTTTGTTGATCTCCAACGCCGACGGCGACAGCACCTTGCCGGTATGATTCGCCGGGCAGGCATCCTGGCAACGATTGCACATGATGCACGCATACGCATCCAGTAGCGCCGATTTTTGCAGCTGCTCCAACTTGGCCGCGCCGAACTGCGTAATGCTCTCGTCCTCGAAGTTGATCTTCGGGAGTTCGCCCATCGATCGGCGGGTGGGCTTGAGCATGAAGTTCAACGGCGACATCGCTAAGTGAATGTGCTTGGAATACAGAAAATACGGCATGAACACCAAGATCGAACCGAGCGCCGTCCAGAAGAAGATATGCTCAAACACCACCAGCGTTCCGGGGGCCGCACCCGCCCAGATATTGCTCATCATCGTGCCGACGGGCTGCCACGCATCGCCGCCCTGCTGCGCGATCTTGACGCTCTCACCCAAAAAGCGCGAGCCGATGTGGAACAAGATAAAGCTGCCCACAATGACCGAATCACGCTTGATGCCAAACGCGGCCTTGGGATGCAGCACCGTGTTTTTATTGAAGCCAAAAATCTTCTGGCCGCGCACCGCCCGTCGGATCAGCATCGCCGTCATGCCGACTAACACGCCCACGGTCAGCAGATCGGCAATCAAGCGGAAGAGGCCGCCAATCACGCTCTCTTCGAAGAAATTGAAATCGGGGAAGAAACCGTACAGCCCATCGACGACATTGACCAGCAGATAAAACGTAAAGCCCCACGCGATAAACAAGTGCGCTAAGCTGGCCCCGGGCCGCCGCTTCAACACGGGCCGTTGGGTCACAAACACGCCGATCGCGCGGCGCACCCGCGCGCCCATGTTATCGGTGCCCAACTCGCCCTGCCCGCGTCCGACGATCAGCCAGATGCGTTTGGCCACCTGATAACCCGCATAACCAGACGCCAAAGCCAGAACCGTAAAAATAATCTTCTCAATATCGGTGAGCATGCTTTGCCTCGCGTTTTCCCTCCCCTGTCAGAGACGGGGGAGGGTTGGGTGGGGGTAAATGGGGGTTACAAAAAAGGCCGCGTACGCACGCAGCCCTCACACTTACTTCAACGCTTCCAGCACTTCAAACACTGGAGCATTATCGGGCACTTCACCGATCGCATTCACATGCGCATACGCGATGTGACCCGCTTTATCGATGATAAACAAGGCGCGCTCGGCAAAGCCGCCTTCGCGCAAGACACCATAGGCTTTGGTCACCTGCTTGTTGAAATCGCTGACCAGTGGAAATTCCAGATGCAGGTGCGCGGCAAAGGCATCACTGCTGTGCTTGCTGTCCACGCTGATGCCCAGCACTTCCGTATTCAACCCGATAAACTTGCCCAGATTTTCCTGCAAACCGGGCAGTTGCAGACTGCACACCGGGCTGAACGCAAACGGATAAAACGCCAGCAACACATTCTTATGGCCCCGATAATCACTCAATTTAATTGTGCGCCCGCCCGACGCCGGTAATTCAAAATCGGGCGCAACTTCGCCTACCATCAATGCCATCGCAATCACCTCCGTTTGTAAGATCGTTCACAAGGCCAAGTCTAGCACAACCGATTATCCGTCGCAAGCGCCAAAGATAACGTCAGATTGATTACGCGCAGCGCGGCGTTTGACGAAGCGCTTATCCTGCGGATAATTGCCAGCATGGCACATACTCATGCGGTCTCTCACAATCCGATCGGTTCCGCCTCCCGACGGCTCATGCTCGCTTTGGTCATTACGCTGGCCTTTGTCGGCTTCGAGGCGGTGGCGGGCGTTCTTGCCAACAGTCTGGCGCTCCTCACCGATGCCGCCCACAACCTCACCGACGTGCTTGCTTTGGCGCTCAGCGGCTATGCCTTGCGCCTGACGCTGCGCCCCGCCCATTCCGGCAAGACCTTTGGTTATCATCGCGCGGGCATCCTCATCGCCCTGTTTAACTCCACCACACTGGTCATCATCGCCATCGGCATCTTTGTCGAAGCGTATCAGCGCTTCAGCGCCCCACCCGAAGTGCAAGAGGGCGTGCTGATTGGTGTCGGCCTCGTCGCCGTCGTGGTCAACGTCGTCACCGCGTGGTTGGTGCATCAGGGCAGCGATCACGATCTGAACTTGCGCAGCGCCTTCGTCCATCTGATGGGCGACGTGCTGTCGACCATCGGCGCAGTGCTGGCCGGGATCGGCATCGCCCTCACTGGCTGGCAAATACTCGATCCGTTAGTCAGCGTATTGATCGGCGGGCTGATTCTGTGGAATGCGTGGCGCATCATTCGCGAAAGTGTGGGGATTCTGCTGGAAAGCACGCCTGCCGATGTCAACCTCGACGCGATGGTCAAAGATTTCCTCGCCATCGACGGCGTGCGCGGCGTGCACGATCTGCACGTATGGAGCATCACGCAGGATTTGCGCTCACTCTCGGCGCACGTGCTCACCGACGATGTCGCCATCAGCGCGGGCGCGCTGATTCAAGAGCGCATCAACTTCATGCTGCACGATAAGTACAGCATTCACCATTCGGCGTTGCAACTCGAATGCGCCACCTGCCAACCCGATTTGCTCTTCTGCGACCTCAACGGCCACAACCATAGCACGATCCACAAAGAACACTAAGAGCACGAAGTCATGCCCAAGTGCTTTTGTCGGGCATCCAGCCGCTCATCGGCAATACGGGTCATTGCGGCCACTGGATTCCCGCTACGCCCTGTCCGCGAAGCGGGGGCGCGCTGGGCGAATGCGCGCGGGAATGACGATAGTAAGTTTGGAACGCTTTTCGTGTCTCTTCGTGATCTTCGTGGATCAAATCAACTCCCACGGCGCAGACTTGAGCGAACCGCGCAGCGAATCCATGATGACCTCGGCATGTTCGGGATAGCGATCCGCGTAGGCGCGCAGCAGACCAAAACACCCGGCGATCATCATATCGCCATGCGGCACGGCAAAATACGGCCGATGGATCGATTCACGCATGAGCGAACGTCGCGGCCCGACAATCGCCACAAAGCGATCGGCCATCGCCGCCCGATCGAACATCAGCGCCCCGTGGCCCATCGAGTCAAACACTTCGCGATGCTGCAACGTACCAGCCGCTAATTTCTCGATATAGCCATCCAGTTGTTCGCGCGTGATCTCACCCGTGTGATGTTCAAACACGCCCTCGATGCCGCCCAGCCCCAACCGAAAGGCCAGCGTGTGGAAGTTGCCCACGTTGCCCACGATCACCTGTTGATGTTCACTCACGCGCGGATCGAGTAACGCACCCAGCACGGCAGCCGGCGCGGTGTCCATCAAAAGCACGTCGCCCTCGAAGTCCGCTGTATCTTCCACGGCTTGCAAGCGCGTCAAATGCTCGGGCAACTCGCCGCGCTTAAAGGCAAACGCCGACAGTCGATTCTCCGCGCGAATACGCTGCTCCAGATAATCAAAGCGGAATTGCCGATCGGAATAACCCGCCGGAGCATTGCCATGATCGAAGACCGCCAGCGCCAGCGCATCGGGTTCCAGATCAAGCCCAAAAGCCGCGAAGGCCGCTCGGATGGCGTCCAGATCGAAGTCGCGTAACCTTAGCGTATGCTCTTCCTCTTCATCCAAACGCCGCGCCTCCTCATCGCTGATCACGTGAATGCCCATTACTTCGACTTTAGCCAATTCATCATCAAATGTGCGGGCGGCTTCGGCGGTGGCATACGCCTTGAATCCCGCCTTGATGTGATCCTTCACGGCCCAATGACACGGCCCGCCGCCCATCGTGACGCCTGTCAGCACGATCGGCTCACCCGCCCGCGTGGCTTGCTTCACCCGCTTGGCGACTCGCAACGTAGGCGAGGGCATCACTAATTTCAGGCAATTCTCAATCTCTTTGTTGCTGTCATACAGCAGAATGTCCTGCGTGCCCGTGCCAACGTCTACGCATAAAATTTGCATTGTCTCTCTCCTTCACGCTGTCACGCCATCGCTCCATCGACTGAGTGACAGAGCGAGATATTATTTCGTTCGCCAGATCGTGGCTCCGACAGACTGCGCGGGCAATGGCAAATGACCGTTACTCACGGTCGCATGCGCACCGCTCAACACCTCGAAAAATTCCGTACCGTCCGCGATCGCGCCGTGCGCAATCGGGAGCGCGCCCGCCGCCAGTGGCTGTCGATTCGCCACGACGATGAGGGTTTCGTGTTCGCTATCGCGCAGATACGCGATCGAGTTGTCACCCACCGACAAGATTTGGAAACCGCCCTCGATCAGCGCGGCGGACGATCGGCGCAGGTGAATCAGCGTTTGATAATACGCGCGCAGATCATGATCCCACGTCGATCGATCCCAGTTCATGCACTGGCGCGGATCGCCGCTCAAGCCAATCTCGTCGCCATAGTAAATGCTAGGCACACCGGGATACGTCATCAGCAAGGCCACGGCCAAGCGCAGGCGCGCCAGATCGCCATCGACCACGTTGATCAGGCGCGCCGTGTCGTGACTGCCCAATAAGTTGAATTGCTGCTGCGCGATGACCCACGGCACACTGGCGCGATACGCCTGCCACGTCCCCACCAACGCTTGAGTCGGCCACGGCTGATCAGACGCGACGAAATACGGTTCGGCGTGTTGACGCACGAAGAAAAAGTTGAGCCAGTACCACACCGGATGCGTGAAGCCCGCATAGTTCATCACCGCATCCCAGCAATCGCCCTGCAATTGCG
>JAGOBP010000519.1 GCA_017999195.1 Thermoflexales bacterium | reverse complement strand
GGCCCCGGAGCCGATCAAGCCCGCGCCCGAACCGGTTGCCACTGAATTTGACAACCTGCGTTCCAAACTGAGCGAGCCGGTCAAGGAATATCGCAAGCCGCATCGATCTTACAAACTGCTGTTGGGCCTGTTGATCTTGGTCGTATTGATCGCCGCCGCAGGCACCGCCGCCGTCGTGCTGACGCGTCCGCCGGATACCACCAATGTCGTGGCCGCCCCGAGCGTCGTGCCCACATCCACCGAAACCCCCACGGTAACGCCCACACCCAGCATCACACCGACGCGCTTCCCGGCAACGTGGACACCCACACCGCCGCCCACACCGCGCCCAACGCGCACGCCTACGCCGCCGCCCACACTGGATGCGGATCAGACCACCCAGCTTCAGCCACTAGAGCAAGCCCTGGCCGAACTGCGCGGCCTATCGGCTTCGGAACAACCAACGCGCTACCGGGTATCGCTCGACCAGATCGAACCGATCTTAACCAACCTCTTGCGCACCAATGATCTACTCGACGCCCTGCCCGATCGGGCGCGGGTGCTGAGCGCGCTGGGCTTAATCAATCCGGCGTACAACTTGACGCGCTACACCTTGAATACTCACCTCGATCCGACGGGCAGTTTCTACAGTCCGTGGACGCGCGCCATCTACGTGACCGACAATCCAGTGACGGGTGTGGAACATCAAGCCTATACACTGGCCGCCGCCCGAGCCTTGCTTGATCTGGCCCTCAGTTTTGAAAACACTCAGGCTTATCCGCAGTGTACGCTTGACACGCAGGCTTGCCAGGCCATTCGCGCCTTCATCACCGGCGATGCGAACGTGGCCGCGCAGCAATGGCTGCGCCAATCGGCCTCGGCCCAGGACCGCAACGACGTGGCCGCGGCCCAGATACCCGATCTGCCCCTGCCCGATGATCTGGCCCCGGCCTTTGTCCTGCGCGATGTCAACTTTGCGCGCGAAGCCGGTACAGCCTTCGTGCAGGCCCTGTATCAACGCGGCAGTTGGGCGCGGATCAATCAGGTCTACGATGCGCTGCCCCAAAGCACCGAACAAATTTTGCACCCGGAAAAATACCTGGCCAACGAACAACCGATCGAGTTGGTGGCCGTGGCGTTGACCGAGACTTTGGGCGCGGACTGGCAGATCATCGCTAACGATGTATTGGGCGAATGGCACACCGACTTGTTGCTCAGTGCCAGTGCCAACGACCAACAGCGCATCCCCGCCGAGGCGGCGCGCAGTGCGGCCCGCGGCTGGGGCGGCGATACATTGCAAGCCTATTACAACGCCAAGACTAATGAGGCTGTGCTTGCCGTAGCCTGGACATGGGATAGCGTGGCCGATGCCCGAGAGTTCAACCTGGCGTTGTCGGCCTATCTGGACCTGCGCTTTAACGGCGCGAAAACACCAACCAAAGACGGCGGATGCTGGCAGTCCACGCCAGAAGCCGCCTGCCTCTACACGCGCGACAGAAACACCCTGTGGTTGCTCGCCCCCCGGCAATCGCAGGTCGACGCCGTGAAAACCGCCTACACCGCGTTTCCTTGATTCGGTCCGGCCACAATCTGGAACAAATCACTCGTCGACAGCGTCTTAAATAGAGTGTGAACCGTCGGGCCACCCCACCCGATCGGGTCAGCCGAAACCGCCGCTTTATGTCGCCTTCTCGACATTATGCCGTGATCGCGCCGTGCAATTGATCAGGCGTAGAGAATGCGTAGGGTTGGCGTCACGTGCTCTCATGCGGCCTTCATCTATGATTCATATACCTTGTCTATACTGAAATTGACCATGAGTTTACTGGACTAACATAAGAAAGGAGTCTGAATGAGCCTACAGACCTTGCATCTAACTCGGCCTGCGTTAGTCACTCGTTTGGCAAACCCGGCCGCTCTTCACCCCCTCACCCCGCGCGATTTGCGCCGCACCGAACGCGTACTCATCGACGGATTGCAAGCCTGGGCGCGCGCTGGCCGTGGCTTGACCGCCCTGATTGCGGTCGATCAACCTGGCCCGTCACTCAGTTTCGATCTGCCCGTGATTCAGACCAATACGCCATTGTTGCCGTCACCCTACGGCGTGATGTCGCAATTGCTGACCACCCTCGCCAAGCAGTCCGATACGCGCGCGGCAGTCCGGGCCGAAGCCCATACGCTAAGTTTGTCGTTGCCCCGATCGGCCGCCGATGGCGAATCGGCCGCGCGCCTGATCCAGACGATTGCGCAACTGATGCAGCGCACCGCCGATCAAGCCTCGTTGATTATCCAAATCGATCACCTCCATCGCGCCGATGGCGAAAGCATCAAGTTACTGCGGGGCTTAACGGCCGCGCTAGCCGAGACCAACCTCGTCATCGTCGGGACCTACCGCGCCGATCAACCCCTGCTGCCCGATCTGGGCGCATGGCTGACCGACGCCCATGTGGTGCAAGCGGCCTGCGCGCCCGCCTGGGTAGACGATCTGCCCGTGTGGCTGGACGATGTGTTTGGCCGCAAGACGCCCCTGGCCAGCATGATCGAGGCGGCCAAGAATCACGAACGTTCTTTGCTGCTGGGGGGTGTACCGCTGTTGGAAGCCTGCCGCCGTTCCGGCCGCTGGACAGACGGTCTGACCTTATCCGAACGCGTTATTACGCTGGCCCAAGCGTTGGGGGCAGACTATATTCTGGCCGCCGCGCGGGTGATTCGCAGCCAGATTCTGCTGGGGTTGGGGCAATGGGCAGAAGCCCAAGCCGAATGCGACTTGGTCATCACGTCGCGCGCCTGCGCCACCGATCGCAATCTGGCGGCAGCCGCGCTCTGGGGCGGCTACAAAGCCCGCTCGATGGCGAATCTGCCCGCCCGCAACTTGATGGACGCCCTGCGCCGCTGGCGCGTCTATGCGCGCACCACCGACGATGCGGCCTCAGCCGCGCCAATCATGGCCGACATGGTCGTGCATTTGGTCGAGACCGATCAGATGAACGACGCCCGCACCTGGCAGCGCGATCTGGAAGCCCTGCTGGATCATACGCGGCATCCCGCCGCACGACTGGCCGTGGCACTGGGTCAGGGCACGCTGACCGCGCGCACCAGCGATTGGCGAGCCACCATCGGCGCGTACCGGGCCGTGATTCAACATGCGACCGCCCAACACGATGTGCTGTTTGAAGCGCGCGGCAACGGCGGTCTGGCATTGGCGCTGCTGGAATTGGGCGACACCGAGAGCAAGAATGAAGGTCGCGAGCGTTTGTCGTTGGCCCATTCGGTTTTGTCACGCTTGAACGCCCGCCCCGATATGGAACGCTGTGAAGCGGGCGCGAAGCAGTTTGGTCTGCGGCCCCGCCAGCGACGAGCAGCGGCTACCAATCGCACGCCCGGCTCACTCACCCGGCGCGAGCGCGAGGTGTTGGCGCTGGTCGTCAACGGCATGACCAACCGCCAGATCGCCCAACGCTTGACCATCAGCGAGAAGACGGCCGAAGGTCACGTGGGCAACATCCTGGCGAAGCTCAGCTGCTCCAGCCGCACCAAGGCCGCCGAATTGGCC
>JAGOBP010000046.1 GCA_017999195.1 Thermoflexales bacterium | reverse complement strand
TGACGCCGTGCGGCCCGTGGCCGCCATCGCCGGCGATGATGACTGCTTCGCCACGGCGCAGGCTTTGATAGGCGCGATAAACCTGCAACGACCGATCTTGCGTGCGTGTTTCCATGTCGCCAGTCCAACCGCGAATAAACAGCGGCTGGTGACCACCTGCCGTCAGGCTGCGCACGAACAAAACACTTAATTCGCTGTGCAGTACCAGAAAGATAATGCCGCGCCCTTCATGCCGCGGCTGCCATAGGGCTGGGTCGCCCTGCATCGCCACCCAGGACGATGTTCCCAGCGGCACACTCAAGACTTGATTGCGCCAGCTGACCCAAGTGTTGGCCAGCAGGCTCTGTCGGATGGCTGCCTCGGGATGCTGTTCCCCGACGAGATCCCCCCAACGGTTTAGCAGTTCGATCTCGCGGCGAAACAGCCTGTGGCGCACTCCGGGCGTTGCCAGCCAAGCACGCTGCAAGCGCACACCCAGACCATATGGCAAGGCATGCCGTCGAAAGAGCGGTCCCCGCTCGACGAACCGTCGCTTACGGGGCAGGCGTGGGCGCGAGGTGGACAGCGTCTTGTGGTTGACAGCAGACTGTGTTGATGGGACAGTCTGCTCCGGGCTGAGCAGGCGCACGAGGTTGGCAACGGTGGGCGACTGAAAGAACTCGGGGTCCACTTGGACGCCAAACTGTTCCTCAACTTCTAACAGCATGTGCAGAGCCGTCAACGAGTCACCGCCCAGAGCGAAGAAGTTGTCATCGGTACAGACCGGCGCCTGCAGCAATGCCTGCCAGAGAACGATCAGGCGGGTGGTAAGATCGGTGTTGTGCCGATCGATGCCTTTGGCCTCATCAGTGATCGGCTGTTGCCATGCAGCAACCGGTGACCACTCCCCGACCAGATAAGCCGCACGGCACGCGTGCCGCTGGATTTTGCCACTCGATGTTTTGGGGAGGTCGCCCCGCCTCAACAAAACGGCCCCTTGCATCGGCAGATCGAACTGCTCCGCCACCCGCTGCCGAATGGCCGCAATGACGCTGCCCCAGGTCGCTTCCGGCCAGTGGCGGGGATCAACTTCCTGGGCGACCACGATCTGCTCACCGGCCTCTGAAGGAATACCAAAGACCGCCGTCAACTGCCCTTCAACAGCAGGATGACACCCAGCCAGCGCCCACTCAATGTCCTGAGGATAGAGGTTCTGTCCTCGGATGATGAGCATATCCTTGAGCCGACCGGTAATAAACAACTCGCCGTGATCCATCAAGCCCAGATCACCGGTGCGCAGAAACGGACCTTCGTTACTATCGGCCAAATAAGCCTCAAACGTTGCTCGTGTTTCATCGGGACGCTGCCAGTAGCCCGCCGCCACCGTCGGGCCATCGATCCAGATTTCGCCCACCTCGCCCGGTTTACACGGGCGGCAGGCCTCAGGATCGATCACCAGCACTCGGCCTTGGCCATGGGGCTGGCCGCAGCCGGTGAGGCGCGTCATGTGAGCGCCGATCATCAAATCTCGGAGTGAAAGCGACAAACCCTTTGACTTGGCCGTAGCTAACAGGGTTACTTCGGCCAGGCCATAACCAGGACAAAAAGTGTCGGCGTGAAAACCACAGAGTGAAAAGTTCGAGACGAAGCGTTCGATCACTGCCGGCTGGATCGGTTCAGCGCCGATCACGGCCACCTGCCAACTGTGCAAGTCAAGCCCTGGCCGCTGCTCAGGCCTGATCTGGCGCACGCACCAGTCATAAGCAAAGGTCGCCCCGCCGCTATGGGTGATGCGATAGCGACTGATCGCCTCTAGCCAACGCACCGGCCGGCGCACAAAGGCCCACGGCGACATGATAAAGCAGGGAACGCCGCTGCTGAGGGGACGTAACAGCCCCTCCACCAGGCCAAAATCGTGGACATGGGGCATCCAAGTCAGCACGGCACTGTCGGCGGCATAGCCCCACGCCTGGTGCAGATCAGCAAGACTGTGGGACAGGTTGATATGGGTGACGGCGATCCCTTTGGGCGCAGCCGTCGAGCCAGAGGTGTATTGGATGTAAGCAACGCCGCGCTCATCGCTGACCGGTTCCCACGCCTCAATATCGTTTTTGTCCGGCGCATCGGTCGTCAACAGCGGTGCTGGTAGGTCCATCGCTCGGCTGCCCGCTGTTGTTGTTAGGATCAACGCGGCTTGGGAGTCAGCGACAATCGCTCGCAAGCGTTGCTCGTCTCGCGCAGAACGAAGTTTTCCGGCGAAAGGCGCGGGTACGGCCACCACGCCCGCATACAGACAACCCATGAACGCGGCGATGAAATCCAGTCCTTCAGGATAGAGGGCCAGGACGCACGCACCCGACGGCAGTTGACGTTTGGCGATCTGGGCCGCGATGGTCTGCGCCCGACGATCGAGCTGGCCGTAGCTCAGGCTGTCCACGATTTGATTGCCCTCGCCCAACAGATGATAGGCAGGGCGATCCGGCTCAGCCATTGCCCAACGGCGCAAGGCCGCCACAATGGTTTCAGGAGGCATGCCGCAGCATCCTCCGCAATACTTTGCCAGTGGCGTTTCTGGGCAGCTGTTCCATGAAAACGATCTGCCGCGGCCGCTTGAAGCTGGCCAGATGCAGCCGACAGTGATTCTTGATCTCCTGGATGGTCGCCGACATGCCAGGCTTAAGGACCACACAGGCTTGGACGATTTCACCCACCTGGCTGTGTGGTCTGCCGATCACAGCCGCCTGCGCGACAGCTGGATGCATCTCCAGCACACGCTCCACTTCGGCCGGGAACACCCGATTGCCTGCGGTCTTGATCAGATCACTGATGCGTTCGACGATGAATAGAAAGCCTTCATGATCTACATAGCCCAAGTCGCCTGTGCGCAGCCAACCGTCCACAAAGGCTGCCGCTGTTTCTGCCGGCCGATTGAGGTAGCCCTTCATCACGTGCGGACTGCGCACCAGAATCTCGCCCTGCTCACCAGGAGCAACGGGCTTGCCCTCATCGTCCACAATGCTTAACAGCGTGTCTGGGATTGGTTTCCCCACCGAACCTTCCGGAGAGTTCAGGTCAGGCCGGGCTAGTGAGATCATCGAGCATTCGGTAAGCCCGTAGGGAATCACGATCGGAATCTCGAACCGCTTCGTGAAGCGCGCTACCAACTCTGGGTGCACACTGGTCGCGCCAATCATCACAGATCGCAGAGAAGTCAGGTCAACAGATTGGGCAAAAGGCGAATTGAGCATGAGTTGCGCCACCATGGGCACCATCGGAAAAAAAGTGACGCGCTGCTGAGTGATGGCATTGAAAAACTGCCCGGGATCAAAGACCGGCATCAGGCTGAGCGAGGCGCCCAGCAGCGTGGCCGTATTCAGCAGGATTTGGCCGACAATTACCGTGGCTGGCATGAACAGCAACAACACCGCATCAGGACTCAATCCGCAAAGTTGAGCATACTGCGGGGTAATGGCCCGAAGGTTACGGTGGCTGAGCCTGACTCCCTTCGGGCGGTTAGTGGTACCGGAGGTGAAGAGGATCACGGCGTCCATCTCTTCTTCGATCGGTTGGATGCTCAGGTTGGTTATATCGGCCTCTGAGACAGTGTCCAGCAGCGTCTCCAGCCGATGAGCCTGTGGCGGCAATGACGTCTCCGCACCCAGCCCGGCCAGAACCAGTTGGCAGTCAAGACCTGCTTCCGCCCAACCCTGAATCGCCGCCTCATGTACCGGTCTAGTGCTGAGCAGGACCGCTGCCCTCGCGTCCTGCAAGGCAAACCCGATCTCTGGGCCGGTCGATCGAGCGTGTAAAGGCATGACTACCGATCCCAGCTTCAGCGCCGCGTAATAACAGATTGGAAAGAGGGGAACATTGGGCAACATCAGCGCCACCACCTGGCCGGGCTTGATGCCGAGGTGGGCCATTGCACAGGCAACCTTGGTCGCCTGCGTGTCCACCTCAGCAAAGGTCAAGCGTTCTTCACCTGCGATGAGAAAGGTCTTATCTGGGAGTGCCTGCGCAGTCTGGCTCAACAGGGAAGCAATATTGTTCGTGATCATTTGACCTCCTGAAACGCGCGGATTCGATAGTGGTAAGGCTCAGGCCGCATCTTCTATCAGTCGTTCGTTGCTGCCGATTTCGTTGCGCTGACCTGTCTCCCGCATCTGCATCTGCCACGACACGGCATACCGTCCGCCTAGCGCCACCAACTCCGCGTGTGTGCCCGACTCAACCACACGTCCCTCGTGCATCACGTAGATCACATCGGCCTGCATGGCGGTGGTAAAACGATGCGTGATGATGAGTGCCGTGCGATCGGCCACCAATTCCCGAAAGCGCCCCAACCAGGCCGCTTCGGCCCAACTGTCCATGGCGCTGGTCGGCTCATCCAATATCACCAGATCGGCCCGGCGCACGAAGGACCGCGCCAACGCCAGCCGCTGCCATTCGCCTACGCTTAATTCCGTATAGCCGAACCACTTGCCTAGGACAGTGTCATAGCCCTCGGGTAGCCGGTTGATGAATCCGTCGGCTCCGGCCGCGCGGGCCGCCGTTTCGATGCGGGCCCGATCGGGTGGCGCGGCCCGATCGCCAATGGCGATGTTATCGGCGGCCGTTTCATGATAATACGCCGGTTGTTGAAACAGCACGGTGATTCGCCGTCTTAAATCGGCCTGCGTCATGGCCCGCAGATCGCAGCCGTCCCAGGTGATGCGGCCCGCCTGCGGATCGTAGAAGCGGCACAGCAGTTTCAACAGCGTGCTTTTGCCCGCGCCATTCTCGCCGACGATGGCGACGATGTGACCCGCCGGGAGGTGCAGATCGAAATTAGTCAGTGCTGCGCGCTCGCTATCGGGATAGCCAAAGGTCACGTCTTCCAGGCGCACGCCCGCGTGCAGACCGGCGGGCGGCGAGACGGGCCGCTCGGGATCGGAGAGGCTGGGTTGCAGATCCAGAAAGACAAACAAATCGTCCAGAAACAAGAGATTGCGATAAATGTCGCTGAGGCCCGTCAGCAGGTTACGCATTAAGCGTTGGCCCTGATTCATCGCCTGATAGAACATCGCCAAATCGCCCAGATTGAACAACCCCTGCAGCGCTTGCCACGCCATCCACCCCAGCGTGAGCGCCAGCGTCAACAGCCCGATCAGGCTCGCGCCGACCTGGGCAAGCAGTTGTGGGCGCGACAGCCGCAGCCGCTCGTCGCGTAATTAGCGGCACAGCTGCCGGAAGGCCCGACTGAAATGTTCGCCCAGATCAAACAGGCGAATTTCTGCCGCCATCTGATCCGAAGTCAGTGCGCGGTGATAGTACGTCAACCGGCGTTGATTGACGGTATTGGCGACCCGCCACTGTTGAAAGCGCCACGTGGTGCGCAGCGCCACCCACAGGGCCGGCAGCGTGCCGACCAACAGCGCCAGCGGCAACCACCAGGCAAAGGCCAACAACACCCCCGCCATCGCCAGCAGCGTGATGAGGTTTTGCAGCAGACTGCCCAGGCTGTCCAGCAGGCCCAGCGGCCGCTCGATCGCGTCGATGCTGGCGCGCTGCAATTGGTCGTAATAGACGGGGGATTCGTAGAAGTGCAGATCCAGCGCCGTGGCTTGGGCGTGAATTAATTCGTAGAGTTGATCTTGCACCTGGTCAGCCAGCGCCGTCCGCACATAGTTAGCCGCGCTGCCCAACACCTCGCCCGTCAGCAGGACCAGCCCCATCAGCCCGATCGCGATGACGGCCGGTTCCAGCGCTGCCCGATCGCCGCTGCTGCCGATCAAGGCCGCTAATGAGTTCACGATCGATCGAGTGAGGTAAACCGTCAAGATGGGCAACACGCCCTGAATCACCAACAGCCCGATGGTCGCGGCCGTCCAGTACGGGGCAGCCGCCCAAATCAACCCCAACGTTCGGGGCACATGGCGCAGTTGCGCAAGTCGGCTGCCGGGGTGTAGCAGCTGCTGTTGACGGGCATCCTGTTTACGCGCCGCCGCGCCTGGCCGCGCTTTCCGACTGCGCATATTTACCCGGCTCGTTTGGGCGCGGGCCAGCCCTGTTCACTGACATCGTGAATGGGATCGAGCAACAGCAAGTCGGCCATATCGGTGAACTTCTCCAGAGTGGGCGGGGTAAAGGGCAATTTACGGTGACAGTCAGTGGGGATAGATCCGGCCGATTGTGGCATGGTACGCTCGCCGTCATGTGGGACAATCAACTGATCTTGCACCAGTTCGTCCAAGAGCGATTGTAGGCCGGCCTCGATCGTCGGCAGCGAGCTGTCGTAGCGCCGAATTAATTCGGCGCTGATCGCCTGACCGGTCGCGCCTTGTTCGATCAACTGCCAGACCGCGGCGCCAGTTTCGCGCAAACTGTAGTAAGCGCCGGTATCGAGATTGATGATAATGGCTTCGCCGTCGATGGTCTCGCTGATGACGGTGGGGGCGTTGATGCGGAACTGACTGGCTGAATTCATATGGGGGCCTCACGGCGCTGGAAGATGGTGAGCAGGGTAGTGACGCATGTCTTACGCAGGTTAGTCGGATTCTACCACCCGCGGCTTTGATTATCAAACGCGACTGAACCCATCACCGAGATCTGAGATGGCTCGGCTCGAAAGTGTGACTACGCGCGACTATTGGCAGACGCGGGTGTACTGGGTGACTTGTAATCACGATAATAGGGCCGGGCGCGCGGCGGAAGCCGGTTCAGCACCACACCCACACAGCGTGCACCCAAGCGATCGAGTTGTTGTTTGCCCATCACCGCCGCCTTCAGCCGGGTTAAGCCGTAGGCGGTCACCAGGATGACGCCATCGACACCGCGTGACAACACTTCGGCATCGGTGACGACTAGCACGGGCGGCGCATCGATGATGACGACATCGTGTGTTTGACGCAGGTACTCAAGCCACTGTTGCATCCGCCGCGAGCCAAGCAATTCAGCCGGATTGGGCGGCCGTGCGCCGCTCACCACGAGCGACAGATTCGGCACGCCGCTGATCAGGGTCAGCGTGGGCCAGTCGGCCGGATCGCGCAACAGGATTTCGGTCAACCCCACCCGATTAGGTTGCGCAAATTTCTGGTGCAACGTCGGCCGGCGCAGATCGGCGTCTACCAGGGCCACCGTCAGGCCGGCCTGCGCCATCACCACCGCCAGATTCGACGCGATGGTGGATTTGCCTTGTCCAGGGCCGTCGCTGGTGATCAGGAGTGTGTGCAACGGCCGATCGATCCCGGCAAATTGCAGGTTCGTGCGCAGCGCACGAAAGGCCTCTACTTCAGGTGCGCGTGGTGTATGCCAGGCCGCCAGATCGGGCGTGGTCGTGGGCCAGCGGTCGATCGCGCCCAGGACGGGCAAGCCAACGGCCTGTTCGAGCTGAGCGGCTGAACGCACGCGATCGTCCAGCAGTTTGAGCAGACTCGCCAAGCCGATGGCCGCACTCAACCCAATCAATCCGCCCAGCAACAGGTCACGCCGTAGGGAGGTCCGCGTGGCTTGGGGTTTAACAGCGGGCGCGACCACAACCAGTGTTTGGTTGACTTGGGCGAGCGACACTTGCAGCTTGGCATTGGCCAGAGTGAGGTCTGTCAAATTCTGAAGCAGGTTAGTTTGTTCGGACTGCAAGCGTTCCAACTCAGCGGCTTCCGCTGCGTCACGCGGCTTGTCCAGAGTGGCGATCTGCGCCTGGGTCTGAGCTAATTGCACTTGTTCCAGCGCGATTTCCTGGGTCAGACCGGTCTGAATCTCTGCATATTGGGCGGCTTGCTGGGCCGCATAGGCGCGGTTAAACATCAACGGCAGCGTGCGGGCCAAGCCGACGGCCAACTGTGCATTGGCGCTCTTGACCTGCACTTCAAGCAGCTGCGTATTCTTCACCAAATCAACACTGATGTCGGCGGGCACTGTCTCGGCCGAATAGTCCAAGCCCAGTTCGTCAAGTGCAGCCTTGATGATCGGTGGCAAGACCAACATTTGTGCATAGGTGGGGGCGCGCAGATCAATCGTGCGCAGATCAGCCACATCGTTCTTGCTAGTGTCTTTGAGGACGATTTGCCCGCGGGCCTTGACACGGAAACTTGAAAGATTAGCCGCCCCGTCGCCAGAGGTGGCCTCGTTAATGAGTAAAGTTGTTGAGGCTAGATACACCGACGGCGTGAGACGATTAGCGGCAAAGGCGGCCCCCGCGCCCAACAGCAGTCCCAAGATTAGCAACCACGCCCAGCGTTGCAGCGCGCCAATGAGCCTCGAAAGTGGACTGTTCATATGCAAACCACACGCTTCGCAGTCAACACCAGAGTTGCACGCATTATAGCGGCAATTCAGGCGAAAGCCTAATCTGCCGGTTTTCGCGCGACGCGGGTTTTCTTGGGGCCAGAAGGCGCACCCGCGGTATACGTGCCTAACTATTCTGGGTAGTGGTTACAAAGTAAGTGATGGCGTATGCTTTACCACTTAACCATTACCCAATATTCTCCCGACTGTAGCGGCGCTAATTTCGCCGGACGTGGAGGAAGTGTGCCCTAACTTTACCTGCAATTCAGCCTCGTTCGCGCGCAGGCGATCTTCGGCTTGCAGGCGGGCCACGCCGTTGCCCACATAGGCGGCCAGGGGTGCAGCGCATTCCGGTGGCGTTCGGGCACTTCGTTCAGCGTGTGCGAGGCCAGATTGAAGCAGGCTACCAACTGGCCCTGATGCAGCACCGGAATGATCGCCGCCCCGCGCAGTTCTTCCTGACGTTGCGCGCCGGGATGGGGCACGCCGGTTTGATCGTACCGCGTGTACAGGGGCTGCCCGCGCCGCGCCAGCCGCCCACGCTCGGAGTCGGCCGGGACATGCGCGACCTGCCGGATGAATTCAGCCGACAGGCCCTCGGCACACATCAAGTTTAGATCGCCAGTATGCCCATCGAGCAGGTAGATGCCACCGGCATCCATCTCACTGGCGAGTAGTGCGGCGTGCAAGCACAACGGCAGCGCTTCCTCCAGCGACCTGACCGTCGCCAGATTCAACGCCAGTTGGTATTGAATGGCGGTATGCCGCTCAGCAATCTTGCGTTCCGTAATGCTGCGGATGATGGTCAGCACTTCGTCCGGGCCGCTGGTCACGATGCGTGCTTCAAAATCCAGCGTCTGACCGTTGACGGGCAAGGAATATTCAAACACTTCAATCTGGCCGGTATCCAGCACATGCGCAATACGCACCATCACCGCCTGCGCCAGTTCCGCGGGCAGGATTTGCTCGACCGTGTGACCCAGAAAGACTTCGGGGCGCACAACCAATTCATCGGTCGGAGTGCCCTTGAAGTCCAGGAACGCACCGTCGCGCGATATGCGAAACATCATATCGGGCAGCGCATCCAAAATGGCGCGCTGCCGGACCTGGCTGGCGCGCAGTTCGGCCTCCATACGCAGCCGGGATTTCACGCTGCGCACGATGGCCATATACCAGATTTGATCGGTCAAATGGTGGGTGGCGATGGAGACTTCGACCGGAACCTCGCGGCCCGACTTGTGGTGGCCCAGCACCGTATGCCGATTGTTCATACCGCGCGACGCGTCCGGTGCGGCGGACAGCGCTTGCAACTGTGCGCGATGGAGATCGCCCTGAGCAGCCGATAGCAGCCGATCCAGCGGCTGGCCCAAAATCTCGGCGGCAGGATAGCCGAAGAGCTGTTCGGCTGCAGCGTTGAACGCGCAAATCTGCTGCGCCGCATTCATCACCAGGATCGCATCGGGCGCGGCGCGCAGGAGTTGGCTCAACTCGTCCGCGGTCGGTGACAAATCGGGAGTGGCGGCGTGAATGGACATGGCTGTTCTCCAGGTAAGATCAGCCGGGTTGAAAATCCGGCTGATTGGCGACGCTGAGAATTTGGCACGCGATCGAGCGTAAAGGCGTCATCCTTAACGACTGGGGTGCGGCTCATGACGGCAACTGCTCCGAGATGGGCGGGCATACGGGCAATTTAATGATAAACGTGGTGCCCACACCGAGGGTGCTGGACACTTCGATCGTGCCGTGGTGGGCGTCTACGGCCTGTTTGACGATGGGCAGTCCCAGGCCGGTCCCGGGCGTTTCGCCGACGTTGTGGGCGCGATAGAACGGTTCATATAAGTGACGCTGCGCTTCGGGCGGGATGCCCAGTCCGCGATCGCTGACGGTGAAGACGGCGTGGGCCTGATCGCGGTGCAGGCTCAATCGGACGGGGCCGCCCGCCGGTGAGTATTTGAGAGCGTTGCCGATCAAGTTGATCAGTATCCGGCGTAGTAGTTTTTCGTCCAACTGCGCGCCGGTAAAATCGCCCTGGTGCGCAAATTCCACGGTGTGCTGCGGTGTGGCCGTGATCTGCGCCTCGTCCAATAGTACGCGGCTGACGGCGACCAGATCGAGCGGGGCGGGCACACACGTCAATTTGCCCGCTTCGGCGCGCTCGATGTCGAGGACATCGTCCAGCAGCTGGGTCATGTGTTTGACACCGGTCTGAATCCGCTGCAAGTAGGCAAGTTTCTTGTCGTCGGAGAGCCGCGGGCCGTAGTTTTCCAGCAACTCGGCGGAGGTGAGAATGCCGGTGAGCGGTGTGCGAAAGTCGTGGGAGGCCATGGCAATGAAGCGTGATTTGATCTGGCCCAGTTCTTGCTCGGTGGCCAGGACCTGGCGCAGTTCGGCCGTGCGCTCGGCCACGCGCTGCTCCAGGGTCGCGTTCAATTCGCGCAGCGCGGCTTCGGCGTGTTTGCGTTCGGTAATGTCGCGGCTGACGCCGTGATAGCCGATCAGTTCGCCGGTGGGTGTGTGATGGGCCGTGACGCTGATTTCCGCCCAGATCCAGCGACCATCTTTGCAACGCAGTTCCAGTTCGTACTGGCAGGTACTCGTCTTAATTCCGCCGGCTTCGTCGGCCAGACGCCGGGCATTCATGCGCTTGATGTAGTCACTGCCGTCGGGCGTAAGCCATTGCCAGAGGGGCGTGCCCAGAACTTCGGCTTGCGGAAAGCCGCGCACGCGTTCATCGGCGGGGCTGACGTAGTCAAAGCAATAATGGCGATCCAGATGCCAGATGATGTCGACTGAGTTTTCGGCCATCATTCGGAATTTTTCTTCGCTGGCGTGCAGGGCGGCCTCAGCCGCGATGCGGTCGGCCAATTCCTGTTCGGCCTGTTGTAAGGCGCGGCGGGTGGTGCGCAGCGCCAGCCGCGTCAACAGGCCCGCCGCAGCCAATAACATGGTGAAGGTGAGCCACTGAGTGAGATTTACGGTGTAATCGGGGCGGGGCAGCAAGCCAGCAGTCTCGGCGGCAATAAGCCCCAGAATCGCCAAGGAGCAGAGTGCGATTGAGCCGATCAAGCCCGGCCGCTCAAACAATAATCCGGCGGTGATGACCAGTAGCACAAAGACGGCCGCCCCGGGCGCGCGAATTGTCCCGATGGCGGCCACCGCAGCGATTGTGCCGATCAACCCCAACAGCAGGATGCTGACGCTGGCTGCGCGAACATAGCCGCGCCGCATCAGCAAATTGATGACCAGACAGAAGACAAGCAGAACAGCGCAGATCAGGTTGATGGACGGCGGCAGTCGGCTGCCCAACAGCGCGGCGCCGATCGCGATGACGTTCAGGCCGAAGGTGATCTGCACGGCGATATGGACCAGGCTGGCTTGACGGGTCTTGAGCTCGTCGCCGGGAAATCGGGGCGGCGTTAACCAGGATATAAAACGATCGACCATGTCAACCTTATGCAAGGCGGCTGGCGGCGCGGCGGATCGCTGTGGGTCAGACGTAACGGTGTTGGGCCTAATCGCTTGATTGGTGTTCATGGGTTCCCAATTGGCCGCATTCGGCTTAAATTGCCTGGGCTGCGACGCGTACGGCTTGAATGATCTGGGCCAGTTCGTCCATCGAGCCGACATCCATCCGCTGACTGCTCAGGATCAGGGAGGATTGGCGAGATTGATCGAGGCCGATCAGCCGCAGGTTGATCGTGCTCTTGAGGAATCGCAACAGCACGTCCATCTGCGGATCAGCCAGATCAAACAGCACCAGGCTGGGTCGCAATAGCAGGAGCGTCTGGAGCAGGTCGCTTTGCGGTCCAAACAACCGGATTATCGGCTGACCAAGACGCTGGATGAGCGCCGCTTCAACCCCGATCATGAATACCGTTTCACCAAACAAGATGGTGCGGTCTTGCGCGGCCGATAACACCATAGTTCCCCCTAACTATGTCAGGCTATACACCTGAGTGTGCAATATTTGACTGCGAAAGACTAGTGACAATCGTGTAAATTCCGTGACAAAAAAGGACAATTGAGGTTTGGCCCAATTGTCCCCAAGGACAAAACTCTGCCCGATCAATCCGCCCCCGGCGCAAACAACCTGCGTCAGAGTCTCCTGATAATCGTCATAGCCCGACAGGTCCACTTCCGCCGCTTTGATGATGCGCCATCGCACTGACCGCAATTCTCAATTTGGCTGACGACCTTCGGCGTAAGCCACACTGCGCGCCAGATGCCGGTTTGCGTCATGCTCCTCGTTAAAATTGAGTATTTCTAAAAAACGTATGCCCATTGGGGTGGCATTACATTGACACTTAAACTTAGTGACATTTGTCACTATTCCGGGCACTTACGTGAATTTATAGTTCAAAATATACCAAAATGAACACAAAATAGAAGTGTCTCATCCGCCTCAGTTCAGCCATAACAGGGCGCTCCTTACTTTTACCTTAGATATTCTGCGTGACCTTACATCCGATCTGATTTTGAGACCCATGCAGATACCTGGCGGCACCAGCCCGCTCGTGTGCGTTGCGCGTGCGTGAGCAGTTGCCGCGGGACCGCCGTGTATTCAGAATCACTCGATCGTGCTCGCAACGAATTTGAACCGCCATTTTTTCAGGAGGGTAGGATGCGCACTCGTTTGCCGTTTTTCGTTCAGCGTCTGGTCTTGATCGGTGGTTTACTGGCCGCGATACTGTCGCCGGGCGTGTTGCAGGTCCAATCGGCACTGGCTATCGAATTAGCTCCCGAAAGCGGGGGCAACGCTCCAACCTCAACCCCAATCGGCGATGAAGGTCAGCCCAATGCACCAACGGCCAACGTCAGCGTGCAAAACGCTAACGATGACGGCCCCGGCTCACTGCGCCAGGCGCTGCTTGATGTGTCGGCGGGCGACACGATCACCTTCAATGGCGATTATGCGATTACGCTCACCAGTCAATTGAGCGTCACCCAGAACGTCACGCTCGACGGCACGGGC
>JAGOBP010000518.1 GCA_017999195.1 Thermoflexales bacterium | reverse complement strand
CATCGACGCGCAGGTGATTCCGTATGACGACGCTACCTTCGACGCCGTCATCGCCAATCACATGGTGTACCACATCCCCAATCGCGCTTCAGCCCTGGCCGAGATGCGGCGCGTGATCAATGCCACCGGCGCGGCTTATCTCGCCACGAACGGCCAACGACATCTGCGCGAGTTATACAACTTGCGAAATCGCTTCAGCCTGGAAAGTGACTTCGGCTGGAACGCCCGCGCGTACGAATTCTTCTCACTCGATAGCGGCGGCGACGAACTGCGCCAATGGTTCGGCACGGTCGATGTGCGCCGCTTTCACGACAATCTGATGGTCACCGCCGCCGCACCGCTGGTGGATTACATCTTATCGATGGCGAACCCTGAAACCGCCGAGCAACATCGCGCCGAACTGACCGCCTTCATCGAAGCCGAATTACAGACCGAAGGCGTCATTCATATCACCAAAGATTCAGGCGTGTTGATCGCGCGCTAAACTTACCAGCCGTCATCGCGAGCCGCTCTGCGGCGACGCAATCTCAGACTCAACCGGAAAGAGATTGCTTCGGGCGCAGCGCGCCCTCGCAATGACGGACGAACGAGTTCTTGGCAGGCCAGCTGGCCTGCCCAGCAATGGGCGACTCGCAATGACGACCTAATCAATCAGCACGATATCTGATCAACCAATTACGTAGTACGAATTACTCGTCACTCATCATGTCCTCAATCCCACCCAATCCACCCATCGACGGCACGCAAGTCGTGATGCTGGCCCGCGCCACACTGAGCGTGCGACAGCCCGACGGGCGCACCCGCACCATTGTATTGACGCGCGAACCGCTCACGATTGGCCGCCATCCCACCAACGACGTCGTCATCGACATTGCCACCGTCTCGGCCGAACACGCTATCATCGAAAACACCGACGGCCAATATCGCCTGACCGATCGCGGCAGTCGCAACGGCACGTTCGTCAACGGCCAGCGCATCTCCATCGCGATGTTGAAAGACGGCGACATCATCCGCATCGGCGATGCGCGCGGCAACTCGGTGGGCCTCACCTTTCACGCGGGCCAGGCCCCGCAGGCCACCGCCGTCGAGACCTTCGATCTGGCCGCCAACGACACGCTCACCATCGGGCGCGATCCGGGCTGCGACCTCACGCTCGATTCGCCGCTCGTGTCGCGCCATCACGCCCGATTGGAACGCACCGGCCCTACCCACACCCTGATCGATCTGGGCAGCACCAACGGCACGTTCGTCAACAGTCAGCGCATCGATCGGCACACGTTGCGCGCGGGCGACATCGTCCAGCTCGGGCCGTATCGCCTGACCTATCAGCCCGGCGCGATCAGCCAGGTCTTACCGATCCGGCAGCGCGGCCGCTTGGACGCCCTGCATCTTACGCGCCGCGTCGATGGCGGCCGCGGCGAACACCGCACCATTCTCAACGATGTCTCACTCTCGATCGCGCCACGCGAATTCGTCGCGATTGTCGGCGGATCGGGCACCGGCAAGACCACCCTGCTCAACGCGCTCAGCGGCTTCGAACCCGCCGAAGGTCGCGTCTTGTTCAATGACGACGACTTCTACGATCACTTCGATCTGTATCGCGGCTTAATCGGTTACGTGCCACAAGACGACATCATCCATCGCGAATTGCCCGTAGGCCAAGCCCTACGCTACGCCGCGCAATTGCGTCTGCCGCGTGACACGTCCGAAGGCGAAATCGACAGCCGCATCGAACACGTCTTAACCGAAGTGGAAATGGACGAGCAAGTCGAACGCATCATCGGCCGGCTCAGCGGCGGACAGCGCAAGCGCGTGTCCATTGGCGTGGAACTGCTGGCCGAACCCGGCGTCTTCTTTCTGGACGAAGCCACGTCCGGCCTCGATCCCGGCCTTGAGAAAAAACTCATGTACACGCTGCGCCGTCTGGCCGATGGCGGCCGCACGGTAGTTCTGGTTACCCACGCCACGGCCAACATCAAGCAATGCGATCACGTCGCGTTTATGGGCGAGGGTGGCCGCCTGGTGTTCTTCGGCCCGCCCGATCGGGCCTTGGACTTCTTCGGCGTGAAAGATTTTGCCGATATTTACGGCGAAATCGAAAACGATCCCGCCTTATGGGAAAAGCGTTTTCGAGAGTCCAGTTATTACGAACAGCACATCCTGTCGCGACTGCAAACACCCGATCGGTCTGCTGCGCCCGTCGATGGAATCGCTCAGGCCCTGCGGCCCGCTGTCGCGCCGTCGCGCATTGCCCCGCGTGCCAATCCCTTACGGCAATTTGTCATCCTCACACAGCGCTACTTCGAACTGGTGGTGCGCGACAAGTTGCTCTTGACGGTGCTGCTGGCCGTGATGCCGCTGGTCGGTTTACTGTTGACCGTCATCGCGCAGCCCTCGGCCCTCGTCGGCGATTCGGCCGCCCGCATCGCGCAGATCGTATCCGAGTCCAATACGTACTCGATCGCGGGTCAGGCGCAAGTCGTGTTGATGATGATGGCGCTGGCCGCAGTCTTCATGGGCTTCTTCGCCGCCTCCTTCGAGTTGGTGCGCGAACGGGCCATCTATCGCCGCGAGCGCATGGTCAACTTGCGCCTGGGCGCGTACCTGTCGTCGAAGTTCGTGGTGCTGGCCGGTTTTGCCGCGCTGCAAGTCATGGCCTTGATCGTCGTGGTGGCCTTGCGGGTGCAGTTCCCCTTCGACGGCGTGCTGCTACCCGGCCCGCTGGAAATGTACCTCACATTGCTGCTGGCTTCGACGGCGGGTATTAACTTTGGCTTGTTGGTGTCCGCGCTCGTCGCCAGCCAGAACAGCGTCATCTATGTAGTGCTGCTGGCGGTGTTCACGCAGATCATGTTTGGCGGCGTGCTCTTCGACGTTGCGAAGCCGCTGTCGGCGTTGACGCTGACCCGCTGGACGGTGGAAGCCTTGGGCAGCACCGTCGATTTGCCCATGCTCAACGACCTGGGCCAGATCGAAGTGCGCCGCACGGTCGAGGCGGTCGATCCGCTTACGGGGCAGAAAGTCCAGCGCGAGGTCGTCTATCGTGATAAACTGACCTCCACGTTCAACGTCGATTTTGCGCACGACGCCGGACACTTGCTGTCGCGTTGGCTCATCCTGATCGCCTTCACTGTGATCTTCGCCGCAGGCACGACGTGGGCGCAAGGCAAATGGTCAAGGCCGCGCGTGAAGCGGTGATGAGTGGATTGGAAAATTGGTAAATTAGTAGATTGGTAGATTAGTGACAGGTCAATCGGTGATTGGTAATCAGTGAGTGGTAAGCGGTCAATCGGTTACGCAGCACGCATTACGTAGTACGCATCACTCATCACTCGTCACCCATCTTGCTTCACAGAGGCATCCATGTCACTCACCGGCTTTGCAGATTTCAACGGCGGCAAACTCTACTACGAAGTGGCCGGTACTGGCCGCCCGTTGGTGTTGATTCACGGCGGGTTGGTCAACAGCGGCCTGTGGGACAAACAGTTCTACGCCTTTGCGGCGCACCATCGTGTGATTCGATACGATGTGCGCAGCTACGGCAAATCCGATGGG
>JAGOBP010000517.1 GCA_017999195.1 Thermoflexales bacterium | reverse complement strand
CCCCAGTGAAGAGCGCTGGTATGTCATGACCGCCCTGCCGCTGAGCCAACACGCCTCCGGCTGGGCCGTAATCACCCATCACGACATTACGCGTCGCAAGCGGGTCGACATCGATCGGTTAGAGACTGAACAGCGCCTAGAACGCGCCCGCGAACAAGATTCGCTCGCCAAGTTATCGGGCACCGCCCCCACCCCAATCACCGCTCAGACCTTCGGCTTGCGCGCTCTGCGCGAAAATATCCCGGACGCGTTCGAACGGTTTGTCGACTACTACAGCGATTTGCTTGAGCACGCGGTGCAAGCCCGTACGTATAAAGGCGAACCGCCCCTGCCGCCCCGGCTGAAAGTCATGGCCGATCAACTGGTCTTTTTGAAAGCGGGGCCGCGGGACGTGATCGATGTACACATGGCCGCGCTGCGGCAGCGCAGCGCCCAGGCAACCCCGGGCGAAGCGCGCATCTACGCCGAAGAAGGCCGGTTGCTGGTGCTGGAATTGATGGGCCATCTGGCCGCGACGTATCGCACTCAAGCCTTTGGTATTAAGGTTGCCGACGCCGAAGCGAGGTCATTATGAACAAATACCTGCTCAAGCTCTTCATCACCGGCCAGACGCCGCGCTCGTCGTATGCCGTGGCTAACTTAAACCGGCTGTGCCACGACGCCCTGCACGATCAGTGCGAGGTGGTCATCATCGACGTGCTGGAACACCCCGAACTGGCCGAAGAAGACAAAGTGCTGGCTACGCCCACCCTGATCAAGTCTTCGCCGCCGCCCGCCCGCCGCGTCATCGGCGACTTGTCGGACGTGCAGAAAGTGATCTGGGGGCTGGGCCTGTATCAAAACCCGGATGGATCATAAGGCGACCAACGCCGTCAGGTTATCCCGTCATTCAGCCGTTTTAACCGACCTGTGAACTTGTCCTTTTCAAGGAGTATGGCATGGCTTCCCCCACTCTTGTTAATAAATTATTGACCGGGATCGAAGGCTTTGATCACATTTCAAACGGCGGCTTGCCGCGCGGCCGCACCACCCTGGTGTCGGGCACGGCGGGCAGCGCCAAGACCTTGTTCGCCGTGCAATATTTGGCTGAAGGTATTAAGCGCAATGATGAAGCCGGTGTCTTTGTCACCTTTGAAGAGTCGCCGCACGACATCCGCCAGAATATGGCGTCCATGGGCTGGGACATCGCCACCTGGGAAGCCCAGGGCCGCTGGGCGTTTATCGATGCCTCGCCGCAGGTGGGCGAAGAAGCCGTGGTCGTCGGCGACTACGATCTGGGCGCGCTGCTGGCGCGCATTGAAAACGCCGTCCACAAGATCAACGCCACGCGCGTGTCGCTCGACTCGCTAGGCGCGATCTTTGCGCGGCTGGGCGACGCCGGCATCGTGCGGGCCGAACTGTTCCGCATCGCCAGTGTCCTGAAGCAGCTCAAAGTCACCGCGCTGATGACGGCCGAACGCACTGACGAATACGGCGATATTGCGCGTTACGGCGTGGAAGAGTTTGTCGCCGATAACGTCGTTATTTTGCGCAACGTGCTGGAAGACGAAAAGCGCCGCCGCACGATCGAGATTCTCAAGTTTCGCGGCACCACCCATCAGAAAGGCGAATATCCCTTCAGCCTGACGTCCAATAAAGGCATCGTCGTCATTCCGCTGTCCGCCATCGAATTGAAGCAGCGCTCGTCGGATATGCGCATTTCATCGGGCAATGCCGAGTTGGATCGCATGTGCGGCGGCGGCTTCTTCCGCGACTCCGTTATTCTGGTGTCGGGCGCCACCGGCACCGGCAAGACCTTGACCACCACCGAGTTTATGGCGGGCGGGGCCAAAATCGGCGAACGCTGTCTGCTCTTCGCCTTTGAAGAAAGCCGCGAGCAGCTCTTCCGCAACGCGCGCGGCTGGGGCATCGACTACGAAGAGTTGGAGCGCGCCAACTTGCTGAAAGTGGTCTGCACATATCCCGAAACAGCCGGTCTGGAAGATCACCTGATCGCCTTGAAAGACATCATCGATGAGTTCAAGCCCAATCGGGTGGCGGTAGACAGCTTATCGGCGCTGGAGCGGGTCGGCACCATCAAAGGCTTCCGCGAATTCATCATCGGCCTGACCTCATTCATCAAGCACCAGGAAGTGGCCGGGTTGTTCACGGCCACCACGCCCACTCTTACCGGCGGCGAGTCGGTGACTGAGGCGCACATCTCCACCCTGACCGACTCCATCATCCTGCTACGCTACGTCGAAATCAACGGCGAAATGCGGCGCGGCCTGACCGTGCTCAAAATGCGCGGCTCCATGCACGATAAGGAAATCCGCGAATTTGCCATCGATCGTGCGGGCATGCATATCGGCAAGCCGTTCCGCAACATCTCTGGCATTCTGTCCGGCGATCCGCGTCACATTCGGATCGGGGAAATGGAACGGCTGAACGACTTATTCAAGGACGAAGCCTAGTTCAACCCGGTCGCTTATGCCCGATCAGATCACCCAACTCATCGACCAATTGGCGCAGCTGAAGCGCGAACTGCACGGCAGTGAAGAGCGCTTTCGCAATGTCATCTCCCACAATGCCGACGGGATGTTGGTGGTTGATCTGGACGGCGTGGTCCACTTTGCCAATCCGGCCGCCGAGAGGATGTTAGGCCGCTCGGCCAACGATCTGATCGGCCGCCCGTTCGGCTTTCCCATCGTCGCCGGCGAAAGCACCGAAGTCGATTTGCTGCGCGCCGGTGATCCGCCGTTGATTGCCGAAATGCGCGCCATGCACACCCGCTGGGATGGCGCAGCCGCACACGTTGTGTCGCTGCGCGATGTGACCGAACGCCGCCGCATTGAGCGCGCCCTGCGCGACAGCCAACTGCGGCTGGCGCTGGCGCTGGATGCCATCAGTGAAGGCCTGTGGGACTGGAATCTGACCACGGGCATCGTCTACCTCAGCCCACACTGGCTGGCCGCGCTGGGCTACAAAGCCGATGCCTTTCCCCCCGATCTGACCTATCGTGAACGCTTGATCCATCCCGCCGATTTGCCGCTGGCCGAAGCCAGTTTGCAGGCGCATCTGGCCGGGCGCACGCCCAGTTTTGAATGTGAATACCGGGTACGCACCCGGACCGGCGGCTGGCGCTGGTGTCTCGATCGCGGCAAGGCCGTGGAATGGGATCAGGCCGGTCGGCCCGTGCGGGTCGTGGGTGCAATCATCGACATGACCGAACGGCATCTGGCCGCCACCGATCTCTTGATTAGCGAACGCAAATATCGCATTCTGGCCGAGTCGTTGCCGCAAATCGTATTTGAGGTGGATGCAGCCGGCCGATTGGTCTTCTCCAACCACCTGGGCTTCGCCGCCTTTGGCTATTCGCGCGCCGATCTGGAGCGCGGCCTGAATGTTCTGGACTTGATCAGCCCGATCGATCACGCCCGCGCCCGCGAAAATATCCAACAAATTTTGCGGGGAGAACAATCGGGCGTTAACGAATACACGGGCGTGCGCCGCGACGGCACCACCTTCCCGATCGCCGTCTACTCCAGCCCCATCCTGCGCAACGAGCAGCCCATCGG
>JAGOBP010000515.1 GCA_017999195.1 Thermoflexales bacterium | reverse complement strand
CATCAACTCATCACCAGCGGGCCGTATCGCTATGTGCGTCATCCGCGCTATGTGGGCATCTTCGCTTTCAATCTGGGCGTGGCGTTGACCTTCAATTCACTCCTGGCGACGCTGCTGGCCGTGGGGCTATTGCTCGTGTTGATGTGGCGCATCGGCACGGAAGAGACTATGCTGCGGCAAGCGTTCGGCTCCGATTGGACCGCCTACGCCCAACGGTCGTGGCGCTTCATTCCGTTTGTGTATTGAGTTTCAGCCAACATGACCATTCTTGAGAAAACACCCACGCGCCTGGTGGTTCAATCTGGCCCCCATGCGGGCCGCTTTCTGATCGCAGTCTTCATGCTGGTGATCAGCGGCTTCATGGTTATCGGGCCACAATCGACGGTGCTTAACTGCCAACGTCATGACGACGGCACAGGCGAATGCATTCTGAACGAATATCGGCTGATCGGGACCAGTCAGTTGAGTTTCAAACTCGAAGCGATTCAGGCGGTCACCATCGAAACCCGTTACACCACCCATCGCGGCAATCAAGTCACCCTTTATGAATTGACTCTGAAGACGTCGACCGGGAAATTCAAACTGTCGGCCAACAATCTCCAGACCCAGCAATATCAGGCCGCCGATCAGATTAATGCATTTCTGAAGGATACCAGTCAGCGCGAACTGGAAATCAAGCCCAATGCCAGCATGGATTTTCTGCCCTTTAGCCTGATTTTCATGGCAGTTGCGGCGTGGCAAGGCGGCGTGGCCTTGTTGGTGTCGACGTTGGAGTTCGATCGGGCCACGGCCCTGTTAACGGTTAGACATTACTGGCTGATCACGCGTGCCACAACTTATCCACTGGCTAAAGTGGAGAGCACACGATTGGTCGTCATACCAGCCAGCCGACAGCAACGCGAGACCAAGACCGTTCGCATCTTGATGAAGTCGGGCGACATGCTCTCCACGTCAATGCCGTATCAAGACGGCCTGATGCCGACAATCCGCGCCTATCTTGAGACAGCCCAACCCGCCGCCACGCCATCCGTCGCCGACAAGCAATCTGCGCCGCCTGTGCCAAAACCTGCCCGTCGTGTAAAATACCGGCGCGCCAAGCGCCCTAACCATGACCAATAACCTGCCGCCCGCCGAGAAACCCACCAACTATCGCGAGATGAAACGCCGCACCGAGCGCAACCTCATCGTCGGCGGCTTTGTCATCCTCGTCGTGGTGGGCGGCGGCCTGGTCGGCTTGATTTATGGCCCGAGCGCGATGTTTCAAACCTGGCTCTGCATCGGCGGGGCAGTAGCCCTGCTGGGCGGCATCGGGTTGATCTTCAAAGTGATCGAGAAGTTTATCAACTCAACGGATGAGTCATGATATGCGCCGAGTCTTGAAGGTCTTCGGAATACTGATCGGGTTGGCGATCATCGCGGCCTTGGCCCTCGTCGGCTTTATGCTATTATCCAACCTGAATGCGCCGCCGCCCGGTGTCGGCCCGAAGGCCGATCAAGGCTATGCGGCTTGTGCGCCCATCATCGCGGCCTTGGAGCAGCATCACGCGCAAGTCGGAACGTATCCAGCCACACTCGCGGCGTTAGTGCCAACCTATTTGCCGAAGTTCGAGTACACCGTGGGCGAAGTGTCCATCGACTACCGTCCAATCGAGCCAAGTTATCAACTGAGCTTTCACTACACCGGCCCGGGCATGAACACCTGCACGTACACGCCGGAAAAGGGCTGGAAGTGTACCGGGGCCTACTAATTCAAAAGGGAGAGACATGGCAACAGCAGAAATCTTCGCGGGGAATTGTGGTTATACAACGCAGGTTGAAGCGACGCTGGAAGGCAAGGTCTGTAAACTGAGCATCACCAGCGACTGTTCGGCCATTCGTAAACTGGCCGACGAGTTGAAGGAAGTCAATCCGTATCAAGAAATCTCCTCGCGGCGGGCTACGCCCAAAACGCTAGAAGCGGGCCTGAAGTATTGCACGCACGCCGCCTGCCCCGTGCCGGTGGGCATCATCAAAGCGGTGGAAGTCGAGGCCAAACTCGCTCTGCCACAGGAAGTCACCATCAAGTTGAGCAAGTAGCAACATGCCAGTACCCACACCCGACACCGTACGGTACGTCGCCAAAATCGATCACGTCACCGAAATCATGCTGTCCGGCGATGCTGATCTGACGTACTGGCAAGCGCAGTTGCGCCCCGCCCAACTTAAACCGAGCGCGGTAGGCGATCGTGCTTACGTGCAAATCGGCGCGACGGCGGCCAAGTGGTACGGCTTCAACTTCTGCGAATTCACTGTCTCGATCGGCGTGGGTGAAGTCGATGCCAACGGTCTGCCGCGCGAATTCTATCTGGCGAACGCCTTCAACTCTTCGACGGCCTTTGCCTGGGTCGAGCGGACCTTCTACAAAACGCCTTATTTTTCAGGGCAAATCGATGTGCAACTGACACCCGCGCGGCTCGCCGTTACCGTCGATGGCACACGCGCCTTTGAGGCCAGTCAGATCAATCGAGTTGGAACAGGCCGCACCTCGGCCGAAGATTGGTTCGGGCCTATCTACCTACCTGATCGAACCAACGTGTTCTATGCGCGCTTGAGCGGTCAGACGGAGGCTTACGCTTTTTCGGCGAACGATGTGTGTTCGATCAAGCCCGCCCCAGCCGCGCCAATCTTTCAAGCCCTGCTCGACTCGCAGTTCGTGCCGCACGACTGGCACGTGAGAAGCGCCGCCGCGCACGCCAAATCGCAGACGTATCGGCGCACTTTGTGAAGGGCTGGCCTCGCATGCCGCGCGTGTCAAAGCCAGCCGCCTCGACCGGTTATCCCACTTACGTGGACGGCGGTTTTGGCTTGCCGGTCTTTCGCGGCCCGCATGCTCAGCAAGATGCGCAACTGGCGGCTTTTTTCTTCGACGCCGATTCGCAACAACTCACCGCGTTGTGCAATCAATACTTGAATTTCCCCACGAATGGTCACACCAAGTATCTGCCGCTGCTGCCAAAAGTGGTGGTACTCTTCGCCGATATGTTTGTGGCCTCGCGCGACGAGCGCGATTCCCAAGTAGGCCGCTTCTCTCAAGCCGAAGTGAGTTTCTGGATTCCGACGGTGGCTCTGCGCAGCGTGGGCGGCGTGTTCATGCCCGATCATCTGGCATGGTTCGTGCCGCAACTCTTCGTTGATGAAAGCAACTCCATCGCCACCGGCCGCGAAGTGTACGGCTTCAACAAGCAGGCCGCGCACTTTGAAAAACCAAAGTCCATTCGGCATCCGGCTTTCGCCGTCGATGTTCTAGGCGTCAAGCACTTTGCGCCGCACGCCACCGGCCAACGCGAGCGCCTATTGGAAATGCGGCGCGTCGGCGACGCCCCGATTGATGAACGCCCGCCGACGTGGCAAAGTTGGGACGACGCCCAGGCCGACGTCGTGCCCGAACTCCTGAAGACGGTCGCGGCCGATTCCAAAAACAAACTCGTCGAAATCACGACGATGCTGATCACCAATCAAATGCGCCTCGTGTTTCTCAAGCAGTTCCGCGATGTGGCCGACACGCGCCTGGCCTGTTATCAAG
>JAGOBP010000516.1 GCA_017999195.1 Thermoflexales bacterium | reverse complement strand
GCCTTCTTCAAGAAGAGCCTGGGCGATATAGCCTCGCCGTATTATTCACACTTCATCCGCTGGACCAATGCCGCCCGCTTGCAGCGCTTCCTGGCCGAACCCGCCGATGCGCAGCGGCGGCTGGAAGAAGAACTCGTCCCTATTCCAAGGGGTTTTAAGCAGTGGTCGGCTTTGGGGCAAGCACAGTATCTGGAGATCAGCACGTTCTTGTCGTCATACTTGCTCGCCGCGCAAGGCGATCGGGTGGCGATGGGTCATTCGGTGGAAGGCCGCTTTCCGTTTTTGGATTATCGTGTCGTCGAGTTTGCCAATCGGCTGCCGTCTGATCTGAAGTTGCGCGGCCTGCGCGAAAAGTGGTTGCTGCGCCAGCTGGGCAAATCACTCTTACCCGCCGACATCTGGACGCGCCGCAAGCGGCCGTATCGCGCGCCCATTCAACGCAGTTTCTTCAACGACGATCCAGCCACCGCGTATGTGGCCGAATTGCTCGGTGAAAAATCGGTAAAAGACGCCGGGCTGTTCAATCCGCAGGCGGTAGCACAACTAACGACCAAGGCGCGCGGCGGCGCACCGCTCAGCGAAACCGACGACATGGCCGTGGCCGGAATTTTATCGGCGCAATTGGTGCATCAGCAGTTCATCACCCACTTTGATTCACAGCGCGCGACGCTCCACTCGACCGATCGAGTGAAGGTGATCGCGCCTGCACTCTAGGAGATAACGTCGTGACTACTTCGCTCGTTTTCGATAAACACGCTTTAGAGATCGATGTCGCGCAGGAAACCGATCGGTTGGTGGCCGCCCTGCAAACGCATGTCCATCAGACCTTGCACAAGCAAGGGGCAGTGGTCGGCATCAGCGGCGGCATCGATTCATCCGTGGTGCTGGCCTTGTGCGCGCGGGCATTGGGGCCAGAGCACGTCTTCGGCGTGTTGCTGCCGGAAGGCGAATCCAGCCCGGACAGTGCACGGCTGGCGCACCTGTTGGCTGATCAGTACGGCGTGGCCACTGAGACCGAAGACATCACCGCGGCCTTGAACGGTTTTGGCTGCTATGCGCGGCGCGATGAGGCCATCAAGCGGCTGTTCCCGGACTTTGGGGCGAACTGGAAAGCGAAGATCGTGCTGGCGGGCAACTTGCTGGAGCAAGCGACGTTGAATGTCTTCAAACTCGCCGTGACTGATCCGGCAGGACAAGAATATAGCAAGCGCCTGCCCATGCGCGAATTTGCGCAGATCGTGGCCGCGTCCAACTTCAAGCAGCGGGCGCGCATGAGCATGTTGTACTATCACGCCGAGCGCCGCAATTACGCCGTGATCGGCACGGCCAACAAAAATGAATTTGGCCTGGGCTTCTTTGTGAAGTATGGCGACGGCGGCAATGATTTGCAGTTGATCGCGCATTTGTTTAAGACGCAAGTTTATCAACTGGCGAAATATCTGAACGTGCCGGCAGAAATTCAAGAACGCACGCCCACCACGGATACGTATCCCGGCGGCAGCACGCAGGAAGAGTTTTTCTATCGCGTGCCGTTTGCCATTCTGGACACGGTCTGGCTGGGCCACGAGCGCGGCCTGTCTCACGCCGACATCGCGCGGGGGCTGGATTTAGCGGTGGATCAGGTCGATCGGATTGTGGCCGACATCATCAGCAAACAACGGGCGACGGCGTATCTGCGCCAGGCCCCGATCGAACTTACGGCGAGCGCGTAACGGCGGCCGCATTCGGCCGAGTGAGCCAAGGAGACCGAACATGCAAGCGCCAATTTCACGACGCACGTTATTGAAGCTGCTGGCGATGACGGCGGGCGGCGCGGGACTGGTGAGTGTGCAGCGCTGGCTGAGCGCATCAGCCGACGCGCTGCCCACGCTGACGCCGCGCGCCTACGTTCCGCTGGTGGCGCGCAATGAGCCGCCGACACTCACGCCCACCAATACCCCAACCGCCACGGCGACGCCGACAAACACGCCCACCGTCACGAACACACCGACCGCCACATCGACGCGCACGCCCACTGCGACCAGGACCCAGACTCCGACGCCCACTCAAACGGGCACGCCCACCAATACCCCGACGCCCACGTCAACGCCGACGACCACTTCGCTTACCGGCAAAGTAGCGCACACGCACAGCACCGCCGCCACCACGTGGGCGGGTCAGACCAGTTACTGGAACTACGTCAGTCAGGCCAAGGTTGATCAAATGGTCGATCAAGGGTTGATGACACTGACGGGGCAAACTTCGGTCGCGAATGCGTGGCAAATCTTACTGCCCAACTATCAGGTAGGACAAGGCATCGCCGTCAAGTTGAGTTTCAACAACTCCTTCGATGCGGGCGGCGGCACGGCCATTGATGCGGTCGTGGAGCCGATCAATGCGCTGATTCGCGGCCTGAAACTGCGCGGCGTGGTCGAAGACGACATCTGGCTGTATGATGCGACGAAGGTCATTCCCGATCGGTTTGTCAACGGGCTGGACTATCCGGGCGTGCGCTTGTATGATAGTGGCACGCACTTAAGCGCGACGTTTAACAGCGCCAATCCCAGTGCCATCGTCGCCTTTCAGCCGCACGCGGGCGATCCCATGCCGCCGACGACGCGTGTGGCGGATGTGGTAGTCAATGCCACCTACCTGATCAATGTGCCGATTATGAAGTTTCACAACTTCGGGTCAGGCGTGTCGCTGGGCATGAAGAATCATTGGGGTACCATCGACGGGCCGCAGCCGCTGCATCCCTACATTTGGGTCAGCGGCACATATCTGCGCTCCGACTACAGCGCCATCGTCGATGTGTACAAGAACGCGAATCTTGGCCCCAAGACCGTGCTCGTGATGGCCGATGCGCTGTTCTGCTCGCGCAACGGCTACGATAAAGCGCCGGTCACGTGGGACACGTTTGGCAACAAAGTGCCCAACAGTTTGCTCTTTGCCAAAGACCCGGTGTCGATCGATTGTGTGATGTGCGACTTCATCAAGCAGGAACGAACTGAAGAAGAAGCCAAGACCGATTGGTACTTATCCCTCGCCGCGCAAGCCGGGCTGGGTGTGTACGAGCGTGGCAATCCGTGGACGGATAACTACACGCAGATCAACTATCTCAAGGTCGAAGTGTAGGCAACCGAGAATCTTATGACCCGACGTGTCTCTTTATTGATGGGTGTAGCGATTCTGGCGGTGGTGCTGACGCACGCGGCCAGCCGGGGGCAAATCGCCCTCATTGAATGGCATGGCGCTTATTCAACGGCGGCGGCCAGCGAAGCGGAATTGCTGGATACGCCGGCCTACTGGTTTTTGGCCGTCCTCCGGCAGTTGACGTCATTTGCCGTGCCAGCGTTTTTGTTTTGCTCCGGCTTCTTTGTCAGTTATGCCGCGCGCGGCCCCAAGGGCAAATTCACCTGGAAGATGGTGCGTGCGCGGCTTACCGACATGCTGATTCCGTATGTCATCTGGTCGCTGGTGTGGTTCGGACTGGATGCGCTGCGCGGCACAGTGTATTCGCCGCTCGAATACATCGTTCATTTGCTCACCGGCCAGGCCGATGGCGGCTCGTACTATTTCATTC
>JAGOBP010000514.1 GCA_017999195.1 Thermoflexales bacterium | reverse complement strand
GATGAAGTCGGTCAATTGGGCCAGGCGTTTGAGCAAATGCGATTGGCGTTGAAAGATCGCGTGGATGATTTGTCCTTGTTGTTGCGCGTTAGCCAGACCGTCTCGGCCTCGCTGGACCTGGAGCGCGGTGTGCCACCGCTGTTGGCCGGTGCGATGCAGGCCACACCCGCGCGCGTAGCACGATTGGTCGTGCTTACGGATGACGGTCAACCAGAGGCCGTGCTGGCCAGCGGTGAAGGACCTCAGTCGTTGACCCAGCTCGATCGGGCCTTGGCGGCTTTGGGCGTAGCCAGTGAAACCCCGATCTTGATCGACAATGTCAACCGTGCCCGATCGCGCGCGATGCTCGATCCTAATTTGGTGGGGCCAGGCGTCCGCGCGATTGCCGTGTTGCCGATTCGTCGTCAGGCTAAACCGATTGGCATTATGTGGCTGGGTTATGCCGATGTCCACGCGTTTAGCGAAGCGGAAGTGAACGTGTTGGGCACGCTGGCCGGGCAGGCGGCTGTGTTGATTGAGAATGCGCGCTTGTTCCAGTTGGCTGAGGGCGGCCGCCGCCGTTTGCAGGCCGTGCTCACCAGCACCAGCGATGCCGTGATCGTGACCGACAAGGACAATCGCGTGTTATTGTGCAACCCCGCGACCGAGGTCTCTTTCCATCTGAAGGCGGGCGCGTCGATTGGACAGTTGGTGACCGATGTCTGGCCCGACTTGTCGATGCAGCGTCTATTTGCGGCTGACGAAGAGCCTAGAACGCGCACGGCCGAAATTGCGCTGCCGGATGGCCGCACCTTGTATGGCAGCGCCTCGGCCATCAATAGCGCCGATAATCAAATCATCGGCCGCGTGGCGGTGCTGCGCGACATCACTCATCTGAAGGAATTGGACGCGATGAAGAGCGAGTTTGTGGCGACGGTCAGCCACGACTTGCGCGCGCCGTTGACGTATATGCGCGGCTATGCCACGATGCTGCCGATGGTCGGTTCGTTAACGCCCAAACAGCAAGACTATACTGAGAAGGTGATGGCGGGCATCGAGCAGATGACGGAACTGATCGACGATCTGCTCGATCTGGGCCGCATCGAGGCGGGCGTGGGCATCGTGCGTGAGACCTGCTCGCTGACCGACATCGTGCGCACGGTGACCGATGCGGTCGCGGGTCAGGCTTTGTCGCGCGGCCTGGCGCTGACGCTGGGTCGTTTGTCCGAGCACGTGATATATGGCGATCAAGGTTTGTTGCGGCATGCCATTACCAATCTGGTGGACAACGCGTTGAAGTATACGCCGACGGGCGGAACCATTACCGTCTCGGTTGAGGATCGCGATGAAGCCATGGTGGTGGCCGTGAAAGATAGCGGAATCGGTATCGCTCCGGCCGATCAAGTGCGCTTGTTCGAGCGCTTCTACCGCGTCAAGCGGCGTGAGACGATCGACATCAAAGGCACGGGCCTGGGATTAGCCATCGTCAAATCGATTGCCGAGTGGCACAAGGGCCGGGTCTGGGTAGAAAGCCAACTTGGCGAAGGCTCGACCTTCTACATTCTGATTCCGTCCGGCCAGGACATGACTTAGTCGCGGCCTGGCGTGGATTGCGTGCCGCCGAACTGGAAGGCCCTCTGTCGGGGACCTTCCAGTTTTTGATTGTTCCAGGCAGAGGATCTGGCTGGCCGCATGGCCGACATCTAAAACCGGCTCTTTCGGGTCCAACGGGAAGCGGCTCACGCAAAGCGGCATAGTTTCAAGGCTCTTCTTTTTTGCTTGGCGGCTTTGCGTGAGAAAATCCCGTCCAAGCTGGTAGCGCCCTAAAACCTTTGATTCACGGTCGCTGCACTGGTGCGCAAAAATCTCCCTTGTCAAATCACTGTCGCTGTGCTACAATCTCGCCCCGTTGTGCCGCCTGAATCCAAATCACACAGGCGTCGCTTTCCGTCTCCGGCGAAGTTGGACCGGGGGCAAATCCGTGGAAAGGAGCAATATGGCTGTAAACCGACCTTATGAGGTCACCCTCGTCGTGCGCCCCGATATGGACGAAACCGCTTTCACCGCAGTTGTCGATAAGGTGAAGGGCTGGTTGACGACCGCCGGAGGCACCATCACCCAGACCAACATCTGGGGCCGCCGCCGTCTGGCTTATCCGATCAACAAACTCACTGAGGGCCAGTATGTGTTATTGCTGGCTAACTTGCCGTCGCAAGCGCTGGGCGGGCTGGAGCGCGATCTGCGCTTGAGCGAAGAAATCCTGCGCTTCCTGATCATTCGCGCAGGCGACTAGATCACCCATCGGGAGGCTGCGCATGACCCGCGGACTGAACAAAGTCATGATCATTGGCCGCTTAGGCCGTGATCCCGAGATGCGCTACACCCCTAACGGTCGTCCGGTTACGGCATTCAGCGTGGCCGTCAATCGATCGTGGGTTGCCGGTGATGGCGACAAGCGCGAAGAAACCGAATGGTTTAACGTGGTCGCCTGGGGCACTCTGGCCGAAATTTGCAAGCAGCATCTGCACAAAGGCCAAACGGTCTATGTTGAGGGCCGGCTGCAAACCCGCAGCTGGGATGACGCCGATGGCAAGAAGCACTACCGCACCGAGATTGTCGCCAACGAAATGATCATGCTGAGCGATCGGCGTGAAGGCGATGATCAACTCGGCGATTTTGCGTCGAGTGACGAAGAAACCTTCTCATTTTAGACAGGCACTCCGCCGGTTGGTCGCAGACCGATCGGTTGGCGTGATCCCGGAGGACATTTATCATGGCTGATCAAGAACAAGTCCGAACCCCAGGCCCGTCCTCGTCGTCTGATCGGCGACCGAGCGGCCCGCGTGGCAGCAGCGGCGGCCCGCGCGGCGAGCGCCGTGGCGGCAAATTTGCCCCGCGCCCCAAGGTCTGCCAGTTCTGTGTCGACAAGGTCAAGAGCATTGACTACAAGCAGGCCGATATGCTGCGCCGGTTCGTTAGTGAGCGTGGTAAGATTCGCCCGCGCCGCCAGACTGGCACGTGCGCGCGCCATCAGCGCCACTTGACCACGGCCATCAAACGCGCCCGCCATCTGGCGATGCTGCCGTTTGTCGGCCAATCCTCACGATAACGCGGGTTAATCGATGTCGAAGACACCTCCTTCTCGCAACGTGCAGATTCCAAGAGAACAGACGCGCAAGCATTTATCGCGTCTCGAGCGCGAAGCTCAACAAAGCCGCACAATCTTGCTGGTCGTTGGCGGTGTGGTGGCTTTGCTGGTGCTCGTCGTGGGCTTTGGTTTCTTACGCGAAAACGTGCTGATTTTGAACGAACCCGTCGCCAATGTGAATGGCGAGCAGATTAATACGCGTGATTTTCAAAATCGCGTGCGCTTGACGCGCCTGACCCTGCAACAGCAGGTGCAGCGCGCCGTGGCGCTGGGCGATCAGCAGACGGCCCAGCAATATCAATCGCAACTCGATGACACCAGTGGACTCGGCGCGCAAGTGCTGAGCAGCATGGTCGATGAGATCCTGCTGAAGCAGGCCGCGCCTGAGTTCGGTGTGACGGTCCAGCCGGATGAAGTGCAGGTCTATCTTGAAGAAGACC
>JAGOBP010000045.1 GCA_017999195.1 Thermoflexales bacterium | reverse complement strand
GCCGCCGGCAGGCCGTCAATCGCGATGGCCGCCGCTGGGATGTGGTGGTGCTGGGGCTGTTGCGGGATGAGTGGAAACGTGGTGCGTAATGCGTGGTGCGTGTTTTCACGCATCACGCACCACGCACCACGCATCACGCTGGCACAGGAGCGAAACATGACTGATGACTTATTCGCCGGCCGACTCATTCGCCTGAGCGCAATGGATGCCGAAGCCAGCGCCGAGTGGTTCGCGCGCTGGGATCGCGATGTGGAATACATGCGGCTGCTCGACTCGGATCCGCATCGCCTGATGACGGCCAAGCAGATCAAGGCCGCCATTGAAAAAGACGAAGCGGAATCGCAAGAAATTCAGTTTGCCATTCGCACGTTGGCCGAGGATCGGTTAATCGGGTTTGTGGCGTTGGATGGCATCAACTGGCCGCACGGTGATTCGTTCGTCGGGATCGGCATCGGCGATCGGGCGTACTGGGGCAAAGGTTACGGTACGGACGCGATGCGCGTCCTGTTGAGATACGCTTTCACTGAACTGAATCTGTCTCGCCTGTCGCTGAACGTGTTTAGTTACAATCAACGCGCGATTCGATCGTACGAGAAGGCGGGCTTCGTCGTCGAAGGGCGGCAGCGTCAAGCCTTGCAGCGCGACGGGCAGTATCACGATCTGATCTTTATGGGTGTGCTGCGCGACGACTGGCGGAGAACAATCAACAATGAACAATGAACAATTAACAACGGCTAATGTGTGGCAAGGTCAGTTGGTGAGATTGGCGGCGCGCAACGCGGAGACCGATGCTGCGCTGGAAGCCCGCTGGGAACGCGACAGCGAATTTCACCGGCTGGGTTCGCCGCGTCCGGCTTATCCGGTTACGCTGAGCCAGGCCAAACGGTGGTTTGAAGATCGCGGCCCGGATAGTTTTCGGTTTTCCATCCGCACCTTGAGCGATGATCGTTTTCTGGGCGACATCGGCCTGTGGATCGGCAGTTGGGCCAGCGGCGAGGCGTGGGTGGGCATTGGCATTGGCGACCGCGGCGATTGGGGTCAAGGCTATGGCACGGATGCGATGCGCGTGATCTTGCGCTATGCCTTCACCGAACTCAATCTGTACCGCGTCTCGCTGGATGCGCTGGGTTCAAACGCGCGCGCGATTCGGTCGTATGAAAAGTGCGGCTTTGTCCACGAAGGCGAACTGCGCGAGGCGGCCCGCTACGATGGGCAATACTTCGGTGAAGTGTATATGGGGATTTTGAGAGACCAATGGGAGCAGCGTAATGCGTAATACGTAATGGGATCACGCAGTACGCAGTACGCAACACGCATCAGGAGTAATGAGCATGTCAACCTTGGCTTATGAATTCAAGGCGTCTTACGCCTTTATCGAACGCAACTTCAATATCGTCAAGCGCTATTGGGCGTGGGAATTGGTCTGGCTGATCTACGGCATCGTCAACTCATTGTCGGTCAGTTTTATCGGCGTGGGCATGGGCGCACTGGGCGCAACCACGACTCAGAGCCAGACGATGGTGATCTATCTCGCCATCGGCACGATCGTGTGGCGGTATCTGTCGGTGATCTTCTACTGGGTCACGGACGTGATCGGCATCGAACGCTGGGAAGGCACGATCGAGTACACGTTGATGGCGCCGATTCAGCGCATCACGCACATGCTGGGGCAAACGTCGTTTGCGGTCGTGTACAGTCTGTTCCACACGATTGTAATCTTGGGCGCGACGCTGTTGTTCTTCGAGATTACGCTCAACAACGTGAACTTGTTCACCGCGCTGATCGTGATGTTGGCGGGCAGTTTTTCGTTCATCGGGTTCAGCATTGTTGGCGCGGTCCTGCCGCTGTTGTTCCCGGAACGCGGTTCGCAAATGACGCATGTCATCATCGCGCTGCTGCTGTTGGTGTCGGGCGTGTACTATCCGGTGAGTGTGCTGCCACAGTGGATGCAGGCGGCCTCGCGGTTGTCGCCAGCGACGTACGTGCTGGAAGGTGTGCGCGCGAGTTTGCTCGATGGCGCGGACCTGGGCACGGCGTGGCCGCAAATCTGGCCGCTGCTCGTCATCGGCGCGATCACGCTGCCCGCGGGCCTGAAGATTTTCCATTGGGCCGAACAGTATGCAAAGCGCACGGGGAAGTTGCATCGGAACGGATAATCGAATCACACGGAACACGCATCACGCAATACGTGGTGCATGTTCCGTGGTGCGTGAAGAGGACCATCATGATTACGGGAAAAATTCTTAAACACAACGGCTGGCCGGAAGGCCGCATCATCGGCTTGGCTAAGAAAGCGGCCGATCAATTGTGGGACAACGAACTGGATCGCGACACGATTCTGGCGCGGCTGGATGAGGTGCGCGCCAAACCAGGCGATCATTTATCTGATCCGCTGTTGGGCGATCTGGCGCGCGAATGCTTGCGCCACTTCGCGCCGCAAGCCGATCACACCGACGACACCCTGCGCGACGAGGCGCTGCCGTATCGCATCTGGGGCCGCGATCACATCGAGGACGGTGCGCTGGCGCAGATGGAAGCGGCGATGCGTTTGCCGATTACAGCGGCAGGCGCGCTGATGCCGGATGCGCATCAGGGCTACGGCTTGCCGATCGGGGGCGTGCTGGCCACCGAGGGCGCGGTGATTCCGTATGCCGTCGGCGTGGACATCGCGTGCCGTATGCGCTTATCGATCTTTGAAGTGTCGCCGTTTGTCATCGGACAGCGGCCGGGTCAGTTCAAGAATGCGCTGCTGGAGCAGACACGCTTTGGCCGTGGCGAAAACTGGAGCGCGAAGGAGCGCCCCGAGCATGAAGTGCTGGACGATGCCGATTGGAAGGCCACACGCTTGCTGCGCTCTTTGCAAGATCAGGCGGCCGGTCAACTGGGCACTAGCGGCACGGGCAATCACTTCGTGGAGTGGGGCGCGTTCGAGGTCGTCGAGCGGGACGATCGGTTGGGGTTGGAGCCGGGCGAATATCTGGCGTTGTTGTCGCATAGTGGTTCGCGCGGCGTCGGCTTCAAAATTGCCAATCTGTATTCGCAGTTGGCACAAGAGCAGCATCCTGATCTGGATCACGCGGTGCGGCATCTGGCGTGGCTCGATCTAAATTCGGAACTCGGTCAAGAGTACTGGGTCTCGATGGAATTAGCGGGTCGGTTCGCGTCGGCCAATCACGCGGTGATTCACCGCAAGGTCGCCAGCGCTATCGGGTTGAAGCCGCTCGCGGTGGTGGAGAATCATCACAACTTTGCGTGGCGCGAGACGTTGAGTGATGGTCGCGACGTGATCGTGCATCGCAAAGGCGCGACGCCTGCCGGACCGGGCGTGCTGGGTGTGATCCCCGGCTCGATGGGCGATGCGGGCTACGTGGTGCGCGGGCGTGGCGATGCGCAATCGATCAACTCGGCGTCGCACGGCGCGGGCCGCGCGATGAGCCGCAAGAAGGCCGATGAGACGATCACGCGCCACGCGCGCGATACGTATTTACGCGAACGCGGCGTGACGCTGTTGGGCGGCGCGGTCGATGAATCACCGCAAGCCTACAAGCCGATCGAGCAGGTGATCGCCGCGCAATCGGACCTGGTTGAAATTATCGGGCGTTTTTCACCGCGCATCGTGCGCATGGCGCAAGAGAGCGGGGATGTGTGATGGTCAATCAGTGATTGGTCAACTGGGCGACCAATTACCAATCACCGATTACATGGAGGAAACAATGTTACTGGAGACAACTACCGATCAAATCTTCTTGCCCGACGCCCCGACGATTGCGGGCCTGAGGTTTCGCACCTTTCGCGGCGATGACGATTATGCCGTCATCGTCGAGATTGCCAATGTCTACAATGCGGCCAATCAAACCGGCGAGATCGTGACGCTGGACTGGCTGACGAACTTCTATCGTAACACGCCGAACTTCGATCCGCGGCGCGACGTGGTGTTCGCCGAAGTGGATGACCGCCCGATTGCGTACAGTCGCTGCTGGTATCGCCAGTTGGACGATGGCACGCAATTATATGGATGTGCGGGCTACATCGTGCCGGAGTGGGCGCGGCGAGGCATTGGCCGCGCCATGCTGCATCACGGCGAAGCGCGCGTGCGCGAGATCGCGACTACTCAGGCGGACACAGGGCTGCGTTACTATCAGTCAGGTGCGGCCGATACCGAGTTCGGCGCAGATGCCTTGTTACGCAGTGAGGGCTATGCAATCACCCGCAACTTTTTCGAGATGGTGCGGCCCGATCTGGAGAACATTCCCGATCTGCCGCTGCCCGCTGGTTTGGAAGTGCGGCCCGCTACGCCCGATCACTATCGGGCGATTGGCGCAACGTTGAATGAAGCGTTTCGCGATCACTGGGGACACAGTGAAGCCACTGAACAGGAGCATCAACGCTGGTTGAACAGCCCGCATTTTCAGCCGCACTTGTGGCAAGTAGCGTGGGCAGGTGATGAAGTAGCGGGCGTGGTCTTGCCCTACATCAATGCCGAAGAGAACGCGCACTTTAAGCGCCTGCGCGGCTGGCCCGATCCGATCTGTGTGCGGCGACCGTGGCGCAAGCAGGGCCTGGCCAGTGCGCTGATCGCGCGGAGTCTGCGCGTGCTGAAAGAGCACGGCATGACCGAAGCGGCGCTGGGCGTCGATACCGAGAATCTGAGCGGCGCGCTGCGGGTGTATGAACGCCTGGGCTTCCGCGCCGTGAAGCGCTTTGGCAGTTACTGGAAGCCGATGCGTGACGAGTGATGCGTGACGAGTGATTGGTAACCGGTGATTGGTGACGGGTCGATCGAGAACCAGTTGACCAGTTGCCAGTTAATCAATCACCAATTGACCAATCACCAATTAACCTCACAAGGACACAATCATGTTAGCCCAACTTGAAGTGACTGAAATGACCGACTACGACCTGCCATTCGGCTATGCGCTGCACGGCGCAACGTTGGACGATCTGCCCGAAGCCGTCGAGATGTTCAATACGTCGTCACGCTATACCGTCGGTGTGGATGAGTTCACCGTCGAGCGCTATCGCACGGAGTGGGACATCCCGATCTTGAATCTGCCGGAGTATGTAAAGGTGGTGCGCGCCCCCGACGGGCAACTGGTGGCCTGCGTGGAAGTGTGGGACTTGTTCGAGCCGCACACACGCGTCAACACCTGGATCAAGGTTCATCCCGATCACCTGAACCGCGGCCTTGAGGCGGCGCTGTTGCGATTTGCTGAAGCCAAGGCGCGCGAATCCGCGCTGCCGCGCGCCCCGCAAGACGCGCGCGTGAGCGCGATCGGCTGGGTGAATCAACGCGATGCTGACGTGAATGCCGCGTATCTGGCCGCAGACTTCAACCTGGTGCGCCACAGTTATCATATGCGCATCGAATTGACCGAAGCGCCGCCCGCGCCCGTCTGGCCGGAAGGCATTGCGCTGCGGCCGTTCGTGCCGGAGCGTGACATCGAAGCCGTGACCTGGGTGGACCGCGAAGCCTTTCGCGATCACTGGGGTTTTGTGGAGCGGCCCTTTGAGTCTGACGTGCAGATGATGCGACACTGGATGAAAGAGTCAGGCTTCGATCCGGCGTTGTGGTTGTTGGCCGTCGACGGCGACAAGATCGCGGGCATCAGCCTCAATCATGGCGAATCGGACGAAGACCCCAACATGGGCTGGGTCGGTTCGCTGGGCGTGCTGCGCGAGTATCGACACAAGGGCCTGGCGACCGCACTGCTGCATCACTCCTTCGGCGAGTTCTATCGGCGCGGTAAGACCAGCGTCGGCCTGGGCGTGGACGCCTACAACCTCACCGGCGCGCTGCGCCTGTATGAGAGCGTGGGCATGCACGTGCATCGCAAGTACAACACGTACGAGAAGGAATTGCGATCGGGTGTGGAGTTGAGCGTACAAACACTGAAGTGACGAGCGTTGAGTGATTGGTCAACTGGTAATTGGTCGATGGGTTGACTGGTTACCAGTTGCCAGTTACCGATCATCAATCACTCATCATCAACAAGGAATCTAATCATGACCCTGTCTTTACCCAGCGGCTTCACGGTCCGCCCGCCCAGCAGCGATGATGCGCCGGGCGTGGCCGAATTGATCATCGCCTGTGATGTGGCGGATTATGGATCAAGCGATGCGACCGTGGAGGAAGTGCGCGACTACTGGGCCGCGCCGCGTTTTGATGTGCAACACGACGCACGTATCATCCTCGCGCCCGATGGGTTGATCGTCGGCTACGAGGAAGTGTACCCGCGCAGTGATGATCTGTTGGAGTTTGACGGCTATGTGCATCCGCGCGAAAAAGGGCGCGGCTTAGGGACGTGGCTGCTAGACTGGGCCGAAGCGCACGCCCGTCAGCAACTGAGTCAGCTTCCGACCAGCGGCCGGGTGATGTTGCGCGGCAATACTTCAGCGGTCGATGGCACGGCCGCAGACCTGTTCCAGGCGGCGGGCTTCACACGCGTGCGTCAGTTCTGGCGCATGGAAGTGGAGTTGACCGCGCCGCCTCAATTGCCCAGCTGGCCCGCCGGGATCACGGTGCGCGCGATGCGGCTTGACGGCGACGAACCACAAGTGCATGCCGCGCTCGAAGAAGCGTTTGCCGATCACTGGGGACGTGCGCCGCACTCGTTTGAAGACTGGATGCAAGCGGTGGTGCAAGCCCACGGATTCGATCCCACTTTGACGTTTATCGCCTTCGACGGTGATGAGGTGGCAGGTGTCGTCGTGAACCGTCATCGTGACATCGCGTGGGTGAGTCAGTTGGCGGTGCGGCGGGCGTGGCGCCATCGCGGGCTGGGGCTGGCGTTGTTGATGCACGCTTTCAAGGCGTTTTACGCGCGCGGCGATCGCTGCGTGGGACTGGGCGTGGACGCGCAAAGCCTGACCGGCGCGACGCGGCTGTATGAAAAAGCCGGTATGCGCATGACCCGGCAGTATGACACATACGAGAAAAAATTGTGTGACGAGTAAACGTGGTGCGTAATACGTGGTGCGTGTTAAACACATGACACGCATCACGTAACACGCACCACGCTTGAGAAAAGGACTAACATGCCCCAATTACCTTTGGATTTCACTGCCCGGCCTGCGACGTTGGGCGACCTAGCTGCGGCGTTGGATGTGATGAATGCTGTGACCCAACTCGACGGCGGCAAGAGTGATATGACGCTGGATTTGCTGGCACGTTACTGGCAGAGCGATGATCTGCGTCTGGACACCGACACGTACTTGGTCCACGCGCCCGATGGTCGCTTGGCCGGTTACGCGCAGTTCATCGCCGAGACGCCGCCGACGCCCTACGACACCGACACGTGGACGCATCCCGATTTTGCCGCGAGCGGCGTAGGCGAAGCGCTGTTGCAATGGATCGATGATCGCGCGCAAAGCGCACTGGCACAAGCCCCGGCGGGCGTGCCCGTCTCGATCGATCACATTTACATCTATTCCAGCAACCTTGGTTTGCAGCGGCGATTAGAGAAGTTCGGTTATCAACGCGAACGCATCTATCATCGCATGCAGATCGATTTTGATGGCAAGTCGTTGCCTGAACCACAACTGGCGGACGGCATTACCATCCGATCGTTCCGGCGCGGCGACGAAGAGCGCGCGGTGTATGACGCGTTTGCGGAAGCCCAGCCGGACGAGTGGGGGCAGGAAGATCCCTTGCCCTTCGATAAATGGTGCTACTACTTCATCGACACCGAAGTGAACTTTGATCCCGAAGCGTGGTTTCTCGCCGTCGAGGGCGACACGATTGTCGGTTATGCCTTGTGCCGCTGGACACGGGCGGGTCAGCCCGGTCACTGCACGGTGCGCTATCTGGCGGTGCGTCGCGCGTGGCGCAAGCGCGGCATCGCGCTGGCCCTGCTGCACGCGGCTTTCGGCGAGATGCAGCGGCGCGGTTACAAGGGTGCAGGCCTGGGCGTGGACGCGACGAGTTACACCGGGGCCGATCGGGTGTATGCGCGCGCGGGCATGCACGTGGCGGCGGAGACGCTGCGATATCGGAAAGTAATTCGGAATGCGTAATGCGTGTTGCGTGGTGCGTGGTGCGAGTTTCGTTTGTTACGCAGTACGGATTACGCATTAAGGACTGCCATGTTTCCACAGATAATCGACTCAACTTACCGACAACAATTAGATGACGATCTGATGCTGCGCTTCGCCACCGTGGATGACATCGAGCCGCTGGCGCAATTCAACGGGCGCATTCACGGCGATGACGGCCAATTCAACGCGTTTGTGGCGCAGTGGACGCGCGAGTTTACTTCGCCCACACATCCATCGTGCGGGCCAAACAACGTGACCATCGTGGAAGACACGCGCACGGGACAAATCGTCTCATCGATGTGTACCATTCCGCAAACGTGGACGTATGACGGCGTGCCGTTCCTGGTGGGCCGCCCCGAAGCCGTGGGGACTGATCCGGCTTATCGGCGGCGCGGTTTGGTGCGCGCGCAGTTCGAGGTGTTTCACGCCAAAGGCGACGCCGAGGGCCAACTGGCGCAGGCCATCACCGGCATTCAGTGGTATTACCGCCAGTTCGGTTATGAATACGCCATCGATCTGAGCGGTGGCCGCATGGTGCATCCGGCGTTGATCGCACCGTTGAAAGACGGCGCGCCGTCAAAGCCCGGCGAAACTGAGCCGTATCAATTCCGGCCCGCGACGGTGGCGGATGCGTCGTTCATCAAGCCGCTTTATGATCGACAGTGTGCGCGCTCGCTCATCGCGCGCCCGATGTCGGACTTGGACTGGCGATATGAACTGGATACGGCCAACGATCCGACGCCGTTCACGGGGACGTTCATCATTGAGACGGCGGGTGACGTGCGACCGATCGGCTATGTGACGATTCACCGTGAATTGGGCTGGAATCGGCTGCGCGTGCAGGAACTCAATCTGATCGAAGGCCAATCGTATCGGGCGGTGCTGCCGCCGGTCCTGCGCTGGAGCAAGCCCATCGCCGAACGGCTGGCGCGCGAGCAACAGCGTGAATTGCAGGCCATTCATTTTGTGTTTGGCGCGCAGCATCCGCTGTTTGACGCCGCGCCGGACTTGCTGCCGACCGTGCGCCCGCCGTATGCGTGGTATGTGCGCGTGCCCGATGTGCCGAAGTTGATCAACACCATCGCGCCGGTCTTGGAGGCGCGGCTAAACCGATCGAGTTTGGCGGGCTACAGCGGCGAGTTGCGCGTGAGTGAATTCGTGCGCGGCTTTAAGTTGATCATCGAGCAGGGGAAAATTCGATCGGAACGGTGGACGCCCGACGATTCTGAGAATGTGATGTTTCCGCCGTTGACGTTCAATCAATTGTTGTTCGGGCGACGAACGCTCGGTGACATCCGCTATATGTTCCCTGACTGCGAGTGCGACGCGGAGTTGGAGCCGGTGCTGGCGACGCTGTTTCCTAAGCGGCCGTCGAATGTGATGGCGATGGCGTAGGGCCAAGCGCAATTGACAATGAACAATGTGCAATGAACAAATCTGCGCCCGACGATTTTCTCGGCTTGATAATGGGCCGTTATCTTGAGGTCAACGCGTCATTCCCGCGGAGGCGGGAATCCACAGGTATAGCCGAGGCTAATTGCCCATCATCATTGTGGATGCCCGATAGATACACTCGGGCATGACGTGGGCCTTTGGGTCTCGGCACGGATGTTGTTGCTGAGTGGGTCTTTGGAGGCGGATTAGTTTTGAACCCAATCGCGTCACGTATTACGCAGTACGAATTACGCATTAGGTTCTAAACGCAAACGGAGGGTCGAAGCTTGCACCTCGACCCTCCGTTTACTTTTCACCCTCACCCGACGCTGCGCGTCACCCTCTCCCATTGGGAGAGGGCCGGAGTGAGGTCAGATACCCGCTTGCAGCGCCGCCCCCACAATCCCCGCGATTTGCGTCTCGCCGTTCTTGAAGACCCAGCCCTCGCGATTGATGTCTTGTCCCGGCCACGTCAGCGCAAAGGAGAAAGCCGCACCCAGATTGGGTTCTTTGCGAACTAACTTGTAGTAGTCCACGTATTGCTTGCCCTTGTCCGCATCGGTCGTGGGCACTCCATTGAACTGTGTCCGGTTGTTGCTGAACTCGGTGACCATGATCAACTTGTCCGGGAACAGTGTGCGGAAGACGCGCCACTTCAGGCCGGAATTATCCGCGTTCATGGGATAAGGCGGCTGCGTGGGATGTTGCCAGTAGCTATGCGCGGCGATCCAATCGCACTGCGCGATGGCGGCGGCTGAGCCGTCGATGAAGGCGCGCATAGCATCGTTGGGTGACAGACCCGGATAGCCCAGTTTGACATCGTTGTGACGTTGGCGCAGCAAGGCCAGCACTTGCGACAGCCACGCGCCGAAGCCCGCGCCGCCGTTCCAGTTCCAGCCGTCGCCCTCGATGTCCAGGTTCGGTTCGTTGTGGACTTCAAAGTAGCGCACGCCTGCTTCGTAACACGCCTCAAAGCCATTGCTGACAAAGTTGACAAAGTCCTGCGGTGAGAATTTCGCCCGCCCGCCAAAGTCCACCGAGAAGAACAACCGCGCCACGATGAACATATCCGCTCGGATGTCGCGTAGTTGCTTGATCAATGTCTTGTTTTCGCCGGGATCGGGCAGGGTCAGAATCTTAAACGCTTCCACCTTGCTCTTGCGAATCACGCCCAATTCCACCGACGTCAACGGTTGCGGATTGCCCATACCCAGACCCGCGTAGCATTTGCCCCACGGCACGACCGACGCAATTTGAACCGGGGCGGGCTTGGTCGCGGTCAGCGTGACTTCGCCCTGGATGATGGCCGCTACCCAGCCGCGCGCATTCGCATCGGTGCGCACTTGTTGCCACACGATGTTCTCCGCATCCGGCCCGACCTGCGGCCCTTCGGTCACCAGGTGATCGCCCTTGGACACACCCGAAATCGTTCGCGCTGAGCGGTTGCCTTGTTCACGCAAAGCCAACCCAATATCCGAGGTGACCCACACATCGCTCGATACGGCGACAGGCAGCGGCGTGTTGCGCTTGGGTTCGGGGGTTGCGCCGGTGCCCGAGCCGCCCAGGTCCGGCGTGACTTTGCCGACCAGCGCCTGGCCTTGCGATAATTCGCGCGCCCAGCCATATTGCGTGCGCGGCGTCTGCACCCACAACCACGGCGTGCCGCCTTCTTCAACCCGCCCATAAACGGTGAGCCGCTCGCCGGGTTGCGCGCGATCGATCGGGTTGAGCATCACGTTGCGTGCCTCGCGCACGGCCAGGCCGCCCGCCTGTCGAATCTCCGGCGCTTCGATCACTTGCACGATGTACGGATCGGCCGGTTTGCTCGGTGCGAGCAACCGTTCGCCATTGAGCGAGGCGGCAACAAAACCGGTCACGCCCGCAGCCGATCGAACCTGCTGCCAGGTGCGGCCCGAGCCGTCGGCCGGTGATGACTCTGCGCCGATGGCGGTGAGCGGTTGGCCAAACACCAGCCCGCCCAGCGAACTCGCGCCCGTATTCGCAGCCGATCGGAACAGCAGGCCCGCCGGAGCGATCACCCACTTGGGCGTTTCAGTGCCGCTCGGTTGCGGCTTGACGATGTTCTCGCCCTTCACCGGCTGGATGGGCTGCGGCACGATGAGACAAAAATTCAGATTCTCGTTGACGGCAAAGCCGCCCCACGCCGACAGCCAGGTATCATAGGCGTAGGCTTTTTGAAAGCCGCCGTTAGTGCCGGGATAATAATCGGGGTCGTTGATGAACACGCGATTGGTCGCGTCATCGTAACCGACAATGAGCACGTAATGCCCGCCCGTCGATCGGATGTCCACCCGATCGGGAAGGTTGGCGTACTTGACCAGAGCAATCGGGGGCTGGCCGTTATCGATGAAGCGTTTCACATCGTCCAACGTGTAACCGGCTTGCCACGTCATATCCAGACCAAAGGCTTTGGCCGCGTTGACAACCTGGCTCTGCATCAGGCCATTGTCGCCGCTCTGGCCGCTGGCCGCGACCACGGCGTTGGTCGTGACGGTTTGGCCCATGCCGCCTAGAATCATGGCGATGCAGGCCGGGCCGCAATCGGTGCGTTTCAAACTTGCGTCGGCGTCGTTTTGGCACTTGTACGGGACGTTGAGGATTTTACTCATGAGACGCTCCTTGGCTCAGGATGAATTGATTGTAGCACGAGATTCATGAAGGGATGACAAGATGAAAGGATGACAAGATGAGCCCTTTAGTGAGATCATCCCTTCATCATGTCATCTTGTCAGAGTATCATAGATTGTCAGTAGTTCACGCGCCGCCTTGTCCCACGTAAACGTCCGCGCCCGATCGCGTCCGGCGGCGATCGAGGTTGCTCTCAACGCCGATTGATCGAGCATGACCCTTAAGGCCCGCGTGATGGCGGTCACGTCGCGCGGATCGACTTGCAGGCCCGCGTCGCCGATCACTTCCGGCAACGATGAGACATTCGACGCGATGACGGGCGTGCCGCAGGCCATCGCTTCCAGCAAGGGCAAGCCGAAGCCTTCGTAGAGCGAGACATAGGCAAAGAGATCGGCCGCAGAATACAGCGCGGGCAAATCGGCATCATCCACAAAGCCCGGAAAGTGAACGCGCTGCTCCAAGCCCAGTGACTTCACCTGCTCAAAGATCGATTCGTACAGCCACCCCTTGCCGCCAGTGATGACTAAGTGCCAAGCATCCTGAGCGGAGCGGCGGACGTCCTTCGACTCCACTGCGTTTCGCTCAGGATGCGTCCGCCGCGCAGTCGAAGGATGCGGTTCGTTGATCAACTCTGCAAACGCCTGAATCAATCGCCCGTAATTCTTGCGTGGTTGCAGTGTACCCACGGACAAAATAAACGGGCGCGGCAGTTGATACTTGGCGCACACGCGCTCGATCTCGGCTGAATCGCGCACAGGCGCAAAGCGTGCCTCGACGCCGCTGTACAACACCGTGATCTTCTCGGCGGGTGTGCCGAACAATTCGATCAGATCATGCTTCGTTGCCAGCGAATCCGCCAGCACATGCGTGGCGCGTTTCACGGATCGCGGCACGGCTTTATTCAGGAAGGCGCGCAGACTGGGCCACGCCGAATCGGGATCGCGCACGAAGGAGAGATCGTGCACGGTCAGCAGTGTCGGCACACCGGGCAGGGTGGGGGGCAGCGTAAAGTCCGGCGAGTGGAAGAGATCAACGCGACCGACGAAAGCCTCAACCGGCAGCGGAATATGCAGGCGCTGCCACAGCCGCATCAGCCATTTGTCGTGGAAGGGTAAGTGCCTGAGGTTGGAAGTTGGAGATTGGAAATTGGAATGATCGATCCGCTGGCGGCGCGCATAAAACAAGGCGTAAGTGTTCGCCGAGGGCTGTGCCAACAA
>JAGOBP010000513.1 GCA_017999195.1 Thermoflexales bacterium | reverse complement strand
TACTCACCAACGCCAGTCTGCTCGACAAGCACGAAGCGATTTTGCCCGCCGTTGATCGTTTAGTTATCAGCCTCGATTCCACCGATGCCGATGTGTGGCAGCAGATCATCCGCGCCGCGCCCGGCACGGCCCACACCATTTTGAGCAACATTCAGACCTATGCCGCACGCCAACGCGAATTTGGTTACGCACTCGTCGTCAACTGCGTGCTGACGCCGCACACGGTCAGCAGTGCGCAAGCAATTTTGGACTTCTGCCTTCAACACAACATCCTGGTGTCCTTCTCGCCGCAGGCCGTCAACAACTGGCCGCACTATGATCTGCTCGTCTCGAATGACTATCGCGCTTTCGTGCAGCACCTCATCGATCGCAAACAAGCCGGAGCGCCCATCCTGGGCAGTTTAGCCTATCTGCGCACCCTGCTCGATTTTCAGCCGTATGCGTGCTATCCCTTGCTCGTGCCGCGCGTCATGCCCAACGGCGATCTGGTCTATCCCTGCCGCCCCATCGAACTGGGCCACGTCGAGCGCGGCGGGCGGCCGTGCAACTTGCTCAACGTCGAATCATGGGACGCGGCCCTGAACATCGCCTTAAACGAATACGGCCAGCCGCCGCAGACCTGCACCAGTTGCTTTCAACAGTGCTTTGCGGAAACATCCTTGCTGCAAGCCAAACCGCTGTCGCTCTTGCGCGAACTGACTTTCTCAGCGTCACGGCGCGGCTCTGTGTGGACTCATGCACCGGGATAACCCATACTGCGTGATGCGTACTGCGTAAACAACATTTTCACCCAGCACACATTACGCAGTACGAATTACGTCATTACTCTATCATGCCCCCAACCACCCAATCAGACGTCCTCATCATCGGAGCCGGTTTGGCCGGACTCACGGCCGCACTGCACGTGGCCGAGCGCGGCCTGAAGCCCATCGTGTTGGAGGCCAATGCCCAATACGTTGGCGGGCGCGTGGCTGGCAACGACACCGTCGAGTTTGAGCACCAGGGCCAGACGTGGCGCTTTCGCGGCGAGCACGGCGTACACGGTATCTGGTCGCCGTATCGCAATTTGCAGGCGATGCTGACCCGCCAAAATCTGCGCCCCACCTTCATTCCCGCGCAGGAAGAAAACTGGATTTATCGCTACAGCAATGGCCGCGTGAAGATGGCCGCCGTGGGCAGTGCCCTGCGCAACAGTTGGATTCCCGCGCCGCTGCATTATCTGGCCCTGTTCATTCGGCCGCGCTTCTTGCAAATGCTGGACATCCGCGACGCGCTGTCCCTCATCGAAGTGTGGTACAGCCTCGTCTATGCTCTCGGCGTTGATCCCTTGCGTGAAGATCAACCGCTCGAAGATCAATGGCTTGGCGACATGACGCAGCACTGGGCGCCCGCGTTGCGCGCCTTCATGATCGGTCTCATTCGCAACGGCCTGTCCGCGCATCCCGAAGAAATTCCGCTGTCGGGCTTCGTGGCCTTCATGCGCTTCTACACTCTTCTGCGCCGCGACACGTGGGCTTTCTCCTATATGCCCACCGATGGCGGCACGAGTTTAGTTGAGCCACTCGCACAGCGGATTCATGATCTGGGTGGAACGATCATCCTCAACGCGAAGGCCACTCGTCTCGATCAAGATCAAGATGTGTGGACAGCCCACACCTCGATCGGTTCGTTTTCAGCCCGATCGATCATCCTGGCGACCGATAGTCCCAACACGCAAGCGTTGTTGTGCGCCAGCGAAGCGACTGCGCCCATCGCCAATACGCTGGTTTTTCCGCGCGGCATGCCGACCGCGATTTTGCGTTTCTGGTATGACACGCAACCGAATAACAAAGTGGAAGCGGGCATCTTCAGCGGCGAAGTGGTGATCGACAATTATTTCTGGCTGCATCGTTTGCAGGATCAATACATCCGCTGGAGCAAGGCCACGGGCGGCAGCGCCATCGAGGTGCATATCTACGGTCCGCCGGAACTGCTGGCCGAATCGGACGCGCTCTTGCTGACCCGTGCTGCCGCCGATGTACAAGCCGCCTTCCCCGAACTGCGCGGCCATCTGATTCATCAGGTCATTCAGCGCAACGATGCCACACACACGTTATTTGGCCTGGGTCGCGCCGATCAACACCTGAGCACCCTCACGCCCTGGCCTGATATGTTCGCGTGCGGCGATTGGGTGCGGCATCCCTCGCCCGCGTTCTTTTTGGAGCGAGCGTGTGTCACTGGTATCGCCGCCGCCAATGCAGTGTTGCAATCGCGATTGCTGACGCCGTGGCCGCTGCTGGACTACGCCAAACCCGAATGGCCCGCGCGCCTGATCGAGAAGTTGATGCACGCCGGACGACGCACGTATCGTAAGACACGCACCACGCACCACGCAACACGTGATGCGTAATGCGTGGTGCGTGATAAACCATCTATACCGAGGGACGCCCCATGATCATCATCATCAACGGCCCGCTGGGTGTGGGCAAAACCGAAACATCGTGGCAGTTGATCGAGCATTTCGATAAGGCCATCATGCTCGATGCGGACTACATCGTGGCGGCGCATCCGTTTGAAATCTACAATGCCGCCCGCATCGATTATCTGTACGAAACGCTGGCGCATAACGTGGCGTGGCACGTGGCGCATGGCTATCACAATTTTGTGGTCAACTACGTGTTTGAAAAGCCAGAGTCTTTAGCCAAGTTGCGCCATCTGCTCTCGGCCTATGACGATGTGACTTACGCCTTCCGGCTGACGTGTGCGCCCGACGAAGCCGACCGTCGAATTCAAGCGCGCAGCACCGACCCCGATCGTTTACGCTGGGAGTCGAATCGTTTTCGCGAACTCACGGCTATGCAGACGGCAAATGCCCAACGCGGCGATTTGGGTTTCGTGATCGAGACGACGGCTCTATCAGCGAAGGCAGTGGCTGACGCCATCTGGCGCAACATCACGGAAGAGGTGGCCCTGGTGCCCTACGATCCACAGTGGGCAGATCAATTTGAGGCTGAAAAACAGGCCATTTCGGCGGCACTGGCCGATCGGGTGGTGGCGATTCAGCATATCGGCAGCACGGCCATTCCCGGCCTGGCGGCCAAGCCCGTGATCGATATCATGCTCGTCGTGCGGCAACTGGCCGACTTTGTGGCGTGCATCGCGCCTTTGCACAGATTGGGTTACTCGTTTATCGATTATCCCCAGAACATCGATCGCAAGTTCTTTCGCAAAGGCCAACCGCGCACGCATCATCTGCACATCGTGGCGGAAGACAACGCCGAATTGCGCGATCATCTGATCTTCCGCGACGCCCTGCGCGCCGATGTAACCTTGCGCGATGAGTACGCGGCCCTGAAATATGTGCTCGCCACGCGCTTCAAGACCGATCGCGCCCATTACAGCGATAGCAAGACCCAGTTCGTGCGCCGTGTGATTGAGGCGGCATAGCCCTCGCACTTTGGGAGAGGGCAGGCGCGAAGCGCGGGGTGAGGGTTACCCCGTCACGCCTCGAACAATCAGCACCCCGCCCAACACCACCAGCAAGCCGATGCTGACCAGCAGCATCCCGCGCACAATCTGCGGGCCGAGCCGCCGCGCGAAGTGAAACACCGCGATGAGCGCCAGCAGCA
>JAGOBP010000512.1 GCA_017999195.1 Thermoflexales bacterium | reverse complement strand
CAGCAAATGCCCGCCCGTATCCAGATAGTCGCTGATAACACCGCCCGCCGCAATGTACCCGGGCGAATCGATGGGCGACGACCAAATGACGGCGTCGTAAGTCCGCAGCGTCGTCGTCAAGGGCACGTCGTGCGCCGGATCGAGGATGGGCCACGTATCATACAGATAATTGAGGTCGGTCAGCGCTTGCCGATAGAAACGCTCGCCGCTGCCGTTGTACCAGCGGCCGCTGTCGACCAGCAGAATCGTCGGGGCGTCGGGCAGATAGAAATCCTGCGTCACCCGCCCGCCAGGGGCAATGGTCAGCGTGGCCGTGACGATGCGATGCCGCGCCGCGCGCACTTCCAGCGTGTGCGTGCCGATGGGCAAGACCAGCGAATACGCGCCGCTCACGGTCAGGCTGAGCGGTGCGCCCACGACCGAGAGTGTGCCGCTGAGCAGCTGTGTGCCGGTCAGGTTAAGCAAGCGGCCTTCCACCAGGCCGATCGGGAGGGGCGTCAACTCGAAGTTGCGCGGCGTGATCGTGTCTGTGATCACGAGCAGGTTGGCTTGCGTTTGCGAGGCGTAACTAAAAGCCGCGGCGGTGACGGTGTAGTGTCCGGCCACGACCGGCAGTTGATAGTGCCCCCACGCGTCGGTGGCCATGGCGGCCACAGTGCCCGCGTCCGATTGGGCCAGCACCGTGCCGCCCGCGATCGGCGCGCCGGAGTCCGCGCGCGTCAAGGTGCCGCTGATAGTGCCCGGTCGCGCCACCGCCAGCACGGCGCGATACGCATCGATGCGGCCCCAACCGTATAGATTGTTGGGATAGGTATCGGTCGTCGGGCGCATGACGGTACTCGTCAAGGCGAAGCGCGCCGCCGCGATGGTCAGGTCGGGCACTGCGGCGTACATTAAAGCGGCAGTGCCCGCCACATGCGGCGCGGCCATCGACGTGCCACTGGCGTGCGCGTACACGCCGCCGGGAATGCTGGACAGTACATCCACACCGGGCGCGGACACATCGGGTTTGGTCACTTCAAAGGGCGACGGCCCACGGCTGGAGAACCACGCCAGCGTGTCGTAGCGATCGGTCGCGCCTACGGCGAAGGCTTCGGGCAGCGAGGCCGGGCTGCCGACGGTACCCGCACCAGAGCCAGCATTGCCATTGCTGAACACCGTAAAAATACCGGCACTGTTGAGCAATTGCACATCGGGTCGAAACTCTTCGTTTCCGCCAAAGTTGTTGCCCCACGAATTGCTTAGAATATCCGGGGCTAAAGCGGGATCGCCGTTGGGCGCTAAAATCCATTGAAAGCCCGCGTGAATCCAACTATCCAGGCCATACCCTTGCGTATTCAACACGCGCGCCGCGATCCATTTTGCGCCGGGCGCCACGCCGATGCCGTCCTGTCCGGCCAGTGTGCCCATCGTATGCGTGCCGTGGCCGTAACCGTCAAACGGATACACGGTTGCCTCGTCGGTGGTGTCGATCCAGCTGCCAGCGTGATTGACCAGACCTTTTGGCCCCAGTCCGCGATAGTTGCCGTGCAATGCCGGATGCTGCCAATCCACACCCGTGTCCATATTCGCCACGACGACGCCCGTGCCCGTAATGCCCAGGGCCGCCCAGACTTGATCGGCTCGGATTTGCGTGATGCCCCATTGGATGGAGGTTGGACGCTCCGCGTGGAGGGTAGAAGTTGGAAGTTGGAGGTTGGAGGTTGCAGATTGGAAGTTGATCGGTTCGACCCACCGGCGAAATTGATCGAGTTTGATCAAAGCCACATCATCACGGTCTGCCACGGCCAAGACCGTAGCCCGATCGATCCTCGCGGCGATCGAGTTGTTGATCCATAACGGGCGCACATCTTTGGCATGCAGTGTCGTCAACAGGGCGCGCACGCCCGTTTGCGATCGAGCCGCGCGCGCTTGCAAGGCGACAATCAAGGCTGCGCGATTAGGCGCAGTCAACGCCGCTTGATCGCGCAAGACGATCTGCACGCGCACTTCGGCGTTGGGGTCCGTCACCAACTGTTTCGCCAGGGCCGGATGCAGCTTGATCAACTGATGGGGCGACAAGGCCCAATCGGGCGTGGCGCTGGACCGCAGGGGCGCGATCAACCATAAAGCCAGACCGGCAAGCATCAACGTGAGCGTGATTTTAAGTGGGCGCATGGGGTGATTATACCCGCTGGGCGTTTGACACTGAGCAAGCGGTGGCATACAATACTCCGCATGAGACTCAAACTTGCGTTACTCCTCACTCTGTTGCTGACCGCCTGCACGCCCGCCCTGCCCGACCTGCCGCCCAATGACATCGTGATCAAAGCGGGACAGGCCATGTTGCAAGTGCCCTCGTTCCATTTCAAGATCGAGATCAGCGGCTCGCCGGTTTACCTGAACCGCGCGACGGCGCTGCAACTGCGCACCGCCGAAGGGGACTTCGCGCGGCCCGATCGGATGGGCGTGCACCTGAAGGTCATCGCCGCCGTCGCCGCCGCCGAGTTGGATATGATCGCCATCGGCAACGAGCAATACCTCACCAACATCCTCACGCAGCAGTGGGAAGTGCTGCCGCCTGAATTTGGCTTCAATCCCGCCGTGATGTTTGATCCGACCTTTGGGCTGGAGCAAGTCTTGAGTGGCGGCATCGATGCGGCCAAACTGGTCGGCATCGAGACGCTTGATAATGCCAACGTCTATCACGTCAGCGGCCAACTCGATGGGGCGCGCGTACAGGGCATGAGCGGCGGCCTGATCGGCACCAGCCGCGTCGAGGCGGAAGTGTGGGTGGATGGCAGCACCTTTGTGCCGCGTAAAGCCATCGTGATTGATCGCAGCGTCAACGCCGAGAAGCCCACGACCTGGACATTGACCTTCGGCTCGTATGGCAAGACGGTCAACATTGTTGCGCCGGTAGTCAAGTAGTTCAATAGTGAGATAGTGCGATAGTTGAATGTGTGCCAACTATCGCACTATCTCACTAACGTACTATCGCACTCATTACATCCATGAACTCTTCCCACCCACTCTCCCCCAATCGCACCATTGCCTTAGTGTCCATCGCCATCTTTATCGGCGCAATGGATTTGACCGTGGCGTCAGCGTTTCTGCCGCAGGTCGTGGTGGACTTCGAGTTGAACACGCAGCAGTTTGCGCTGGCGGGCTGGGTGGTGACGATGTATCTGGCTGCCTATGCCGTGAGCATGACCTTCGCCGGACGATTGAGTGATCTGTATGGAAGACGCGTCGCGTATCTGGTCTGTCTGGGCATCTTCATCGTCGGCTCGTTGTTGGTCGCGGTGACGCGCACGAGCGGACTGCCGTTCACGTTTGCGCTGGAATGGCTGGTCGCCAGCCGCATTGTACAGGCGCTAGGCGCGGGCGCGATGGTGCCCGTCTCGATGGCGCTGGTGGGCGATCTGTTTCCGACTGAACGCCGCGCCACCCCGCTGGGCTTCATCGCCGCGATCGATACGGCAGGCTGGGTCGTCGGGCATTTATACGGCGGCATCATGATCCGTTTGTTTACGGATTGGCGCATCATCTTCTGGATCAATATCCCCATCGGCTTGATTACGTTTGCGTTGTGCTATCGGGCTTTGCGCAATTTGCCTGATACCAAGGTC
>JAGOBP010000511.1 GCA_017999195.1 Thermoflexales bacterium | reverse complement strand
TCTTTCTTGTAGTAATCGCCAAAGGACCAATTGCCCAGCATTTCAAAGAGCGTGTGGTGCGTGGTATCGCGGCCCACATCATCCAGGTCGTTGTGCTTGCCCGCTACGCGCATGCACTTCTGCGAGTCGGCCACGCGCGTGTACGGGCGCGTGCCTAAACCCACGAACACATCCTTAAACTGCACCATGCCCGAGTTGGTGAACAGCAACGTATTGTCACCGGCCGGGATGAGGGGCATCGATGGGACGATCGTGTGAGCACGCTCGCGCATAAAATTCAAGAATTGATCGCGAATCTCGGCGCTAGTAAAGACCCGATCGGCTTTCTTCGGCTCGATCGGTTTGGCGGCGGCCTTCGGTTTTGCGGATGTCGCTTTCTTAACGGCAACGGGTTTCTTCGCCGCGACCGGTTTCTTCGGCTTGGCGGTCGGCTTGCTGGCCGCCTTCGCCGGTTTGATGGGTTTCTTGGGTGTAACTGCTTTCTTCGCCATGCGGGCCTCTTGTTCTCCACGGATAGGGCGAGACGTTCCGGGGAACGTCTCGCAATAGGCAACATTGTACTATAAAAGCTAAGGATGGATCAAAGAGCGCATGTGCTATAATTCGAGGCACCAAGACGCCAAGCACGCAAAGTCTACGCGGGGTTCTGCGCGGTCTTTGTGCCTTGGCGGTTCATATTTGTGGAGCGATCATCATGATGTCGATTGACGAACAAGTGGCCTTGTTGATGCAAGGCACGGAATATGGCGATGCGCAGTTGCAGCAGGCGATGGCGCGCGAACTGAAAGAGCGCCTCATCGAGGCGGAGAAAGCCGGTCGGCCGCTGAAGGTCTACTGCGGTTTCGATCCGCGCACCAGCGACTTGCACGTCGGGCACACCATCCCCATGCGCAAGCTGCGCCAGTTCCAGGAACTGGGCCATGACGTGACGTTTCTCATCGGCAACTACACGTCGTTGATCGGCGACCCGTCCGACAAGGACAAGCTGCGCCCGCAACTCACCGCCGACGAAGTGGCGCACAACGGCCAGACCTACGCCGAGCAAGCGTTCAAGATTCTGGATCGGACGAAGACGCGCGTCCGCTACAACGCCGAATGGCTGAGTGAATTGTCGTTCGCGGAATTAATCAAACTCGCCTCGAATTTTACGGTGCAGCAGTTCTTGCAGCGCGAAAACTTCAAGCTGCGCATCGAACGCGGCGATCCGATCTACTTGCACGAGACGTTTTATGCGTTGATGCAGGGCTATGACGCCGCGGCGCAAGAAACCGATGTGCAAGTAGGCGGCAGCGATCAGCTGTTCAACATCATCGTGGCGGGCCGCAAGATGCAGGAAGCGCTGGGCCAAAAGCCGCAAGTCGGCATCATCAACGGCATCCTGCCCGGCACCGACGGCCTCGTCAAGATGTCCAAGAGCCTGGGCAATCACATCCCGCTGCTCTCGACGCCGGAAGACATGTACGGCAAAGTGATGAGCCTGCCCGACGCGGCCATGCCGATCTACTTCAAGTTGGTGTCACGCTACACGCCCGTACAAATCGCGGCGATTGAGCAAGGGCTGGCCGACGGTACACGCCATCCGCGCGACGTGAAGATGGAACTGGCGCGAGAAATCGTCACCATCTTCCACAATGAAGCCGCCGCGCAGGCGGGCGAGCAGCACTTCGTCAATGTCTTCCAGCAGCACGCCCTGCCCGATGAAATGGACGAAGTCAAAGTCGATCACGCCATGACGCTGACCGATCTGCTGATCTTCGCACAAGCGGCCAAGAGCAAAAACGAAGCCCGCCGCCTGATCGATCAGGGCGGTGTCAAACTGAACGGCGAAGTCGTCGCAGAAGCCATGAAGGTGATCGAAATCACCCAGCCCAGCGTGTTGCAAGTGGGCAAACGAAAGTTTGTGCGGCTATTACCTTAAAAGTCTATCTGACGAGTGACAAGTGACGAGTGATAAGACATCCTCGCTAATTGTCACTCGTCACTCATCACTCGTCACTATGAATTCACTAGAACCTCTCCCTGATCTCGAAAGTACGCCGCCCGGTTTCAAATCCGGTTTCGTAGCCATTGTGGGCAAGCCCAGCGCGGGCAAGTCCACGTTGCTCAACGCCTTTTTGGGCCAAAAAATTTCCATCGTCACGCACAAGCCGCAGACCACGCGCGGCCGCATTCTGGGCATTCTCAGCCAGCCGGCCTCGCAAGTGATCTTCATCGACACGCCCGGCATGCATCAACCCGAGCACAAACTGGGCGAATATATGCTGGAAGAAATTCACAGCGCCATCGCCGATGCGGATGTGATCGTGTTTTTGTGCGACATCAGCGGCATGCCCAACGCCGATGATCGGCGCATCGCGCAAGCGATCAACAGCCTGCCCCAGGCCCGACCGGTGATCCTGGCGATCAATAAGATGGATCACTTGGTACCGCCGCTGGAATTGAAAGGCCGCATCGAGGCGTACTGGTCCTTGGCCCCCACGCCGGAAGGCGCAGAGCGCCCCGCGCCGTGGGAGTGGATCATGCTGTCGGCCACGCGCGGCGACAATCGCGCCAAGTTGCTGGAGAAGATCATCGCCGCTTTGCCGGAAGGGCCGCGCTATTACCCCGCCGATCAAGTCACCGACAAGCAAGAGCGTGAAATCGCGGCCGAGTTGATTCGCGAGCAGGTGTTGCTGCACGTCAAGCAGGAAATCCCGCACGGCGTCGCGGTCGCCATCGAGCAGTACAACGAGCGTGCCAGCGGCAGCGTCCACATCGGCGCGACGATCTACGTGGAGAAGGACAGCCACAAAGCCATTGTCATTGGCAGCGGCGGCGCGATGCTCAAGCAGATCGGCGCGGATGCCCGCCATGAGATTCAGCGCCTCATCGACACCAAGGTCTTTTTGGAACTGTGGGTGAAGGTGCGCAAGAACTGGCGCAGCGACGAGCGCGAAGTGCGAAGATTAGGCTATCACAGTGACGAGTAAACTGCGTGGTGCGTGATGCGTGGTGCGTCGGCTGACACTCCACGCAACACGCACCACGTCCCCGTTGAACGCAACTCTAGTTGAAGGACAAATCCATGCTCAAATCTGCCGCCCAAGACCTGAATGCCCTGCGCGAGCGCGTGGTGGGTATCCATACGCGCGTGCCGCTGCTGAACAACGACGAGTCGCGCCCCTACATCAACTTCGATAATGCGGCCAGCACGCCGACGTTGAAAGATGTGCTGGACACGGTCGATCAGTTCATGCTGTGGTATTCGTCGGTGCATCGCGGCACGGGCTTCAAGAGTAAGGTGGCAACGCAGGCCTACGACGACGCGCATCGCATCGTGGCGGAATTTGTCGGCGCGAACCTGAAAGATCACGCGGTGATTTTCGGCAAGAACACCACGGAAGCGGTGAATAAACTGTCGTATCGCTTGCCCTTAAGCAAAGACGATGTGGTGTTGGTGTCGCTGCTGGAACATCACAGCAATGATCTGCCGTGGCGGGCGCGCGCGCATGCAGAACACATCCGCGCCGACGAACAGGGCCGTTTAGACGAAGCCGATCCCGATCGGTTGTTGGCGCTATACGCGGGCCGCGTGGAGTTAGTCGCCATTACGGGCGCTTCTAACGGAACACGCCAC
>JAGOBP010000510.1 GCA_017999195.1 Thermoflexales bacterium | reverse complement strand
CGCCATGGACAACCTCATCACCGGCAGCACGCGCAACATCGAGCATCTGGCCGGGCGCGATGATTTCCTGTTCATCAAGCAGGATGTCACCAACTACATCTACATCGAAGGGCCGATCGATGCGGTGTTGCATTTTGCGTCCCCGGCCAGCCCGATCGATTATATGAACCTCCCGATCCAAACGCTGAAGGTGGGCGCGCTGGGCACGCACAAGGTGCTGGGTTTGGCCAAGGCCAAAGGCGCGCGCTTCCTGCAAGCGTCTACCAGCGAAGTCTATGGCGATCCGCAGATCCATCCGCAGACCGAGGATTACTGGGGGCACGTCAACCCGATCGGGCCGCGCGGCGTGTACGATGAAGCCAAGCGTTTCGCCGAAGCCATGACGATGGCGTATCATCGCTACCACGATGTTGATACCAAGATCGTCCGCATCTTCAACACCTACGGCCCGCGCATGCGCCTGGAAGACGGGCGCGTTGTGCCCAACTTCATCCCGCAAGCGCTGCGCGGCCAGCCGTTGACGGTCTTTGGCGACGGCCAGCAAACGCGCTCGTTCTGCTACTGCTCCGATCTGGTTGACGGCATTTACCGGTTGCTGCTCAGCGATGAGCACGAGCCGGTCAACATCGGCAATCCCACCGAACTGACCATCCGCGAGTTCGCCGAGACGATCAATCGGCTGACGGGCAATACGGCGGGCATCGTGGTGCAGCCGGAGAAGCGCATCAAGGATGATCCGCAAACGCGCCAACCCGACATCACCAAAGCCCGCACGCTGTTGGGTTGGGAACCTAATGTCTCGCTGGAAGAGGGCCTGAGCAAAACGATTGAGTATTTCAGGCACAGAATCTAGGGATCAGCCAATTGGTCGTACGCGCTTCATTTCTAACGCGACGTTCGCCATCAACGATCATTGTCTTGACGGCAATGATCGTTGGTGCGTTTGGCATTAGTGCACTGCCTCTGCCACCGCTGATTATTGCGATTGGCGCGGTGATCGTTGGGATCGGCACACTCATCGAGCCGGGTATTGGCCTGATCGTGACGCTGCTGGTTGCGCCGTGGGCGGCGTGGATGAACACGTACACTCCCGGCCTGCTGCCCATCGACCTGGGCCAGATCATGGTGGCGTTTACGCTGGCGGCCTGGGTGTTGCGCGGCTTGGCCCATCGCGATCTGTCCATTCCGAAGTCACCGTTGTTGGTGCCGCTGGCGATCTTTGTGGGCTGGGCGGCCGTGACGATGCTGTGGGCCACCGATCTGACCTCGGGGCTGCTGGAAGTGATGAAGTGGCTCGAAGTCATCGTGCTGATGTGGTTCTCGATCGATCTGGCGCGGCGACGCGGGGTGAAGTGGATCGTGGTCGCGGTGTTGGCGACGATGGTCGCCCAGGCCGTGATTGGCATCTATGAAGCGCGCCTGCGCGGCACGGGGCCGCTGGGGTTTCAGTTAAGCGCGGGCGTTTATCGCGCTTACGGCACGTTTGAGCAGCCCAATCCGTTTGGCGGCTTTATTGGCATTGGCCTGATGCTGGCGGTGGCGCTTGCGACGTGGTACGTGGTGCGTGGTGCGTGGGGACTATTCACGCATCACGCACCACGCATCACGCAGGTCGCGACGACGTTCGTTTACGGCATTGTGGCGGCCTTGCTCGCTCTCGCACTGTACTTGTCTTTCTCGCGCGGGGCGTGGCTGGGGGCGGCAGCGGCCGTGGGGGCGATGATCGTGTTTGCGCCGCGCCGCTGGTGGATCGGATTGGCATTGGCCGGGGTCGCCGTCATCGCGTTGATCGGCCTATCGAGCGTGGGTCTGCTCCCGGCAACGATCAGCGATCGGTTGGCCGACACCGCCGATTTGCTCAACATCCGCGATGTGCGCGGCGTGCCCATCAACGATGCGAACTATGCTCTGATCGAGCGGCAGGCGCACTGGCAAGCGGCGCTGAACATGCTGACGGATCACCTGTGGACGGGCGTGGGCTTCAGCAACTATCAACCGCTGTATGAGCAATATCGGTTGCTCAATTGGCCGATGCCGCTGGGCCACGCGCACAATATCTATCTGAATTTTGCGGCGGAAACAGGCCTGCCGGGCTTGGCCGCGTATCTGCTGTTGTGGGGCGCAATCGTTGTCATCACACTGCGCACCATTCGCCGCACGCACGGTGTGGAACGCGCCCTCGCCATCGGCCTGATGGGCGTGTGGGTGCATCTGTCCACACATATGCTGGTGGACAATCTGTACGTCAACAACACGCACCTGATCGTTGGTACATTATTTGGGCTGCTCGTCGCGCTCGACCGGTCCGATGCCCATTACGCATTACGTATCACTCATTAGCCAATCATGTCTAGAATCGTTACTTTCGCCAAACGCAATCGCAAAGAACTCAAGCGCTTCCTCAAGTTCATGTTCGTCGGCGGGCTAGGCGCCGTCATCGACTTCGGCGTGCTGAACATCCTGGCGCACGTGCTGAATATTGATCTGCGCATCGCGGGCACGATCTCCTTCGCGATGGCGGTGACCAGCAATTTTCTATGGAACCGCTATTGGACATACCCCGAATCACGGGCTTTTCCGGCGATTCCGCAGTATCTTCAGTTCTTCGTCATCAATGCGATGGCACTGGTCATCCGCTTGCCGATTCTGACGCTGCTGCCTACACCCATCAGCGGTATGCTTGAATCCATCGGGCTGAATGTCGTCACGGCGGAAGTGTTGGGCAATAACGCCGCGTTAGCCATCGCCGTCGCCATCGCCATGTTCTGGAATTTCTTTATCAATCGGCTGGTCACGTACCGGCATATCAAGGTCGGTCAGTAATGCGTACCGCGTACTACGTAAGTCGCTGGTTACGCAGTACGGATTACGCATTAACAACTTGTCGCACACAACCATGACCCAGACACCTGCGCCTGCTCGCAATAAACGCAACGAAATCAAGCGCTTTCTCAAGTTCCTCGTCGTCGGCAGCACCGGCTTCGTGGTGGACTTTGGCATCTTCAACCTGCTGATTCGCGGGTTGAATTTTCCGCCCGTGCTGGCGCAAGCCATCTCGTTCTCGCTGGCCGCCGTCAACAATTTCTTGTGGAACCGCTACTGGACGTATCCCGATTCGCGCACGAAGCCTATTTTGAGGCAGTTCGGACAGTTCTTTCTGCTGAGCGTGATCGGCCTGTTGATCCGTACGCCGATCTTCTCGCTGCTCAGCAGCCCCGCCAAAACGATCGTGGATTCCGTGCCCTTCGGCCCGTTCGCCGGATTGCTAAACTTCGCGATCAACACCATCCACCTGACGGCCGATCAAATCGCCAGCAATGCGGCGCTCGCGGGCGCGGTGCTGGTGGTGTTGTTCTGGAATTTCTTCTCCAATCGCTTCATCACGTACGGGGATGTGAAGCTGGGCCACTGACGTGGTGCGTGGTGCGTGTTCCGTGATACGTAATGCGTACTGCGTAATGTCTGGTTTTATCACGTAGTACGCAGTACTCATTACAACTCATGCGAATCGGCATCGATTACACCTCAGCCGCCACTCAAGGCGCAGGCATTGGCCGCTACACACGCGAATTGATGCGCGCCCTGCTGGCGCAGCCGTCGGCCAATCAGTATTCGCTG
>JAGOBP010000509.1 GCA_017999195.1 Thermoflexales bacterium | reverse complement strand
ATGCTGTTCACCATCGGCGCGCCGTTCATGTTCATCGTCGTGCAGCGCTTCGCCGCGCCGCGTTCCGCCAGGCGCGAGAAACTCAGCGTGCTCTACACGGACCTGGCACTGCTGGCGTTATTCGGCGGGCTGAGCGCGCTGCTGGGTTGGCGCGAAGTGGCGCTGGTGCAGCTGCCGATCATCGCCATCAGTTCGATCGCGGGCGTCTGGCTGTTCTATGTCCAGCATCAATTTGAGGGCGTGTACTGGGCGCACAAAGATAACTGGAATTTTGCGCGCGCCGGCTTTGAAGGCAGTTCGTTCTACAAACTGCCGGCTGTCCTGCAATGGTTCACGGGCAACATCGGCTTCCATCACATTCACCATCTCAGCCCCAAAGTACCCAACTACTTGCTGCCCAAGTGCCACTACGACAATCCGCCTTTGCAGATCAAACCGCTCACCCTATGGAGCAGCCTCAGATCGGCGCGCTTGCATCTGTACGATGAGGCCAGTCAACGACTGATCAGTTTCAACGCCCTGAAACGCCGAACCAGACCATCCACCGCACAATAGCAACCGCTCGCGCCCGTTACCCGGGCGCGAGTCGTTTCTGACCTTCATCGCGCTTGGGTGCTCTTTTTTATAGTTGACAAAGGTATGAATAATGTGTAATCTTGTCCAACAATACCATATGGGTATTAACTTCTTCACGCTTGCGAATGGGGCGGCATGACCATTGATGCACTAGCGCATCAGTCTTATCAAGTCGAGCTGCGGGCCTTGCGGCAACAGGTCGCTGACCTAGAGCGGGCCTTGGCCGCGCAACGGACTCCACACCACAGTCAGTACGCGCACGTCACTCAACTGGAACAGTTCTTTGCGCGGGCCGCCGACGGCTTCTTTATCATGGAATTGGACCAGCCGCTGCGCTGGGACGAAACAACCGATAAAGAACAGGCGTTAGACTACGCTTTCACTCATCAACGGATTACCAAAGTCAACGATGCTATGCTGGCGCAATACGGCGCCACGCGCGAGCAGTTCATCGGCCGGACCCCCGCCGATTTCTTTGCCCACGATCTGGCCTATGGCCGCCGCATCTGGCGTGATTTCTTCGACACAGGCCGGTTGCATATCGACACAGACGAACGCAAGTTTGACGGCATCCCCATGTGGATCGAAGGCGATTACATTTGCCTGTATGATGCGCAGGGGCGCATTACGGGCCATTTTGGCGTGCAGCGCGAAGTGACCAAACGCCGCCAGATCGAGCAAACGCTGCGCACCAATGAGCACAATTTATGGAACTTCTTCAACACGATCGATCAGCTGCTCTTCGTGTTGGACGAACAAGGCCGCATCCTGCACGCCAACCAGACCGTCTATCAGCGGCTGGGCTATACCGCCGAAGAGTTAATCGGCCAAAGTGTGCTGCTGGTCCATCCCCCTGAGCGACGCGAAGAAGCGGGCCACATCGTGGCCGAGATGCTGGCCGGCCGCTGCGATTACTGCCCCGTGCCCGTGCAGACCAAAGACGGACGGCTGATTCCCGTCGAAACGCGCGTGCAAGCCGGCGAATGGAGCGGGCACCCGGCCATCTTTGGGGTCACCAAAGACCTATCGGCCTTGAAGTCGTCCGAAGAAAAATTCACCAAAGTCTTTGAAGTCAGCCCCACCCTGATGGCCATCAGCGATTTGACTACGGGGCAATATATCGACGTCAACGCGGCTTTCTTAAACACCCTGGGATTCGAGCGTGGCGACATTATCGGCCATTCGGCGCAAGAACTGAACTTGTTTGTCCGGCCCGATCAGCGCACGCTGGCCCTGCAAGCGCTTCAACAACACGGCTATTTGCGCAACTTCGACGTGGACGTGCGCGATAAAGCCGGCCAACTCCATTTGGGTCAATTTGCCGCCGAATTCATTCAACTGCAAGACCGCCGCGTCCTGCTGACCGTGATGAACGATATGACGGAGCGGCAGCGGGTTCAGACCGCGCTGCAAGAACAATTAGACTTCGTCAACACGCTGCTGGAAACCATCCCGAATCCCGTTTTTTACAAGGACCGGGCGGGTCGCTACACGGGCTGCAATCAGGCGTTTGCCGCACTGCTCAACCTGACCAGTGCCGACATTATTGGCAAGACCGTCTTTGACTTTACCACGCCGGACTTAGCCGCCAAATACCACGCAATGGACGAAGAACTGTACGCCCGCGGCCAGCGACAAACCTATGAATGGCCAATGGTCACGCCCGCCGGCGAACAACATGCCATGCTTTTTGACAAAGCCCCGCTCCAAGATGCCGCCGGACAAATCACCGGGTTGATCGGCATCATCACCGACATCACCGACCGCAAGCAGATGGAGCAAGCGCTGCGCGCCAGCGAAGAGAAGTTCCGCCGGGTGGTGGAGGAATCGCGCGATGCCCTCAGCCTGAGCGATGAAGACGGCTGTATCATCGAATGGAATCACAGCACCGAACTGCTGACCGGCATCTCACGCGCCGAGGCATTGGGCCAAACCTACTGGGAAATCCAGTGGCGGCTCATTCTGCCCCAACGCCGCTCGCAGGCCGTTTACGAAGCACTGCAACAGCAATTTCAGACGGCGCTGCGCACCGGCCACGCTCCGTTCATGGACAAACCCATCATTGCCCATTTCCAACGCGCCGACGGCGAATCACGCATCGCGCTGCAACACGTTTACCCCATCAAGACGGCGCGCGGCTTCTGGCTGGGCAACACCTCGCTCGACATCACCGACCTTAAGCGCACCGAAGCCGCCCTGAACCAACTCAACGCCGAATTGGAGCAGCGCGTGGCCGCTCGCACGCGCGAACTCATCGAGGCCAACCTGCGCCTGACCGAACTCGACCGGCTGAAAGACGAATTCATCTCGCGCATCAACCACGAACTGCGTACGCCGTTGACCAGCATCAAAGCTTATATTGAATTGCTGAGTTTCGGCAAGCCGGAAAAGATCCAAAAGTACATCCAAATCATCGGTGAACAGGGCGAGCGGTTGCATCAGATCATCGAGACGCTGCTGGAAGTGCCGCAACTGCGTGTCGGTGAAATCGACGTCAACCCCGAATACGTCGAGATCAACGCGCTGGTGAGCGGGCTGTGCGCCAACCGGCAAAGCGTGGCCGTGTTGCGCGGCATACAACTTCAGACCTGCCTGGCCGACCGACTGCCGCTGGTCCTGACCGACAAATCATTGGTTTTGCGGTCGTTATTGAATGTGGTGACGAACGCCTTAAATTACACCCCGCGGAGCGGCACGGTAACGCTGAGCACCGCCTCGCACCCCGAGGCCGATCGGGTGTGGGTAACCATCACCATCACCGACACCGGCCCCGGCATCTCCGACAAAGATCGCCCTTATATCTTCGAGCCGTTTTATCGCGGCGACGCCACCAACGACTATAAAACGCCGGGCACGGGCGTAGGGCTATTCATGGCCCGTCGGCTATTGGACACGCTGGGCGGAAAAATCACAGTTGATTCGCCGGCAGGCCCAGGCGCGACGTTTACCCTATGGCTGCCCGATGGCGCAGTCGTTCACGCCTAACCCCGCCCCCGATTGGTCCGTCAGCCCTCAGCGGCCCCCCGCCCGTCACGCACTGTGACGGCTATCC
>JAGOBP010000044.1 GCA_017999195.1 Thermoflexales bacterium | reverse complement strand
TTGTTCAGGTATTCGCCGCATATCTTCAGCGCCGTGGTGATGTCCACACCTGCGACAGATCGAGCCGAACCGCGCGCGGTGCGTTCGTCTGTGACAAGCAACAGCGTAGGGCGCGCATATTGCTCGGCCAACCGATTGGCCACCGGCCCGATCACGCCGCTATGCCAATGCGGACTGGTCAAGATCAGCGCGCTATAGTCCAGTAACGTCGGGTCTTTGGCGATCTGTTCTTGCGCCGCTGCCGTGATTTGATCCATCAACAATTTGCGCTGATTGTTCAACCCTTCCAACTGCGCGGCCAAAATGCGCGCCCGCGTGAGATTCGTGGTTGTCAGCAGTTCGACGGCGAGGTTGGCGTCGCCCAGCCGCCCCAGCGCATTCAGGCGCGGCCCAATGGCAAAGCCGATGGTTTCGGCCGAGACATTGGCCGCTGTCACTTGTGCACTGCTCATCAGCGCCTGCAAGCCTAACCGCGTGGTGTTTTGCAAACGAATCAAGCCGCGCTGCAAAAGATAACGCGCATCGGCGCGGAGTTCGGCCACATCGGCCACGATGCCGAGTGCGACCAGATCAAGGTAGTCGTCGGCGCGATCATCTTCACCCGCGAGGTGCAAGACTTGCTGGGCCAGTTTGAAGGCCACGCCCACGCCGGGCAGTGATCGCAATGGATGATCCAGCGGCAGGCGCTTGGGATTGATCAAAGCATCAGCGTTGGGTAATTGATCCGGCAAATCGTGATGATCTGTGACCAGGACAGTCACATCGCGCGACTTGGCGTGCGCAATGGCCGTATGTTCGGCGATGCCCGTATCGCACGTGAGCAAGACGTGAATGTGTTGATCGAGCAGGCGGTCTAGCGAGTCAACTTTAATGCCGTGTGATTCGGTCAGGCGGTGAGGAATGTAGAACGTGACATCGGCTTTGAGATCGCGCAACACTGAAACGAGCAGCGTCGTCGATGTTTGACCATCCGCATCGAAGTCGCCCCACACCGCGATTTTCTCGCCGCGCGTGATGGCGCGATACAGTCTTTCAGCCGCGAATTCCAGATCGGGCAGGGCGGCCGGTGGGGCGGGCGTGTATCGATCGGGATTGAGAAAAGCCGCCGCGGCTTCCGGCGTAGATAATCCGCGCTGCGTAAGCAAACGCGCGATCAATGGATGGCCGCCAATTGCGGCGGCCAGAGCGGGATTGACGGCGACAGGCGGTGGTGAAATCCACATGGGCTATTGGTGGTGCATGATGGTCGTGGTGAGGTAGCGTTGGCGATAGCGCATGAGCGCCAGCAGCAAGCCGAATTGCAGCACCGTCAGCAAGATGGTGGTGAATTGATCGAAGTACAGCACCAAGAGATTCACGGTCAGTAGATAGAAGACCAGCCCGATATAGCCCGCTTGCAAGCCGAGTCGTTCGCGATTGGCGAGCAGCAGACTCGCGCCGCTGATGAGCGACACGCCGACGAGACCCTCGAGCACCTGACGCGCCAGATACCACAGCAGGCCGTTGACGTTGCGCACCAGACCGGCGCTGACGATGACATTGCCTAATTCGTTGGCGAAGTCGCGCGAGAAGAGTGCCCGCACGACGGGCAGCAAATCTTGAATGGCCAGCAGGCCAAACGCCGACAACCCGATGATGAGCACGGTTTTGGCGGTGCGGCGGCTGATGTATTGGGCTTCAATGCGTTGCAGTTGATAGAGCAGGCGCTCCCAGCGATTGGCCGGATGCTGCACCAGATGCAGATCATCGCGGCGGATGAATTGCAGCAGCGTGGTCGCCAGTTGGATTTGATCGGGCGAAGTGGCACGGGCGGCAACGCGCTGCAAGCGGCTGTCAATTTCGGCGCGTTCGCGCACGTCCATATCGTCATCGACGACTTCGGTAAGATATTCCAGCGCTTGCGACAATTCACTGCGGATGTCGTTGGACTTGCGACGGCGCAATTGCAAATAGAGCCAGACGGTCAGTAAAAAGAAGCCGTAAATGATGGGCGCGGCAATGGGATAAAAATAGTCGTTGGATTTGGTGATGAACTTGCCCACTTCGTCGATGAACAGGCCCACGCCGATGCCGGTGAGGATCGCGCCGATGGGTTGCATCCAGCGATTGGCGATGAGCAACAGGAGCAGCGCGCCGATGAAGAGCAGCAAGCCGCCCCACAGCATGTGCGCGATGTGCAGTTCGCCGCCGCCAATTTGCGGATAACCCGTCAATTGCAGATAGATGCGCGTCAGCACCACCGAGGCGGCAAAACTCAACAGCATCAGCAGCATCAGTCGTTCGGCGGCGGCGCGTTTGATGGCGCGGCGAAGGCCCAGACCGGCAAATGGCTTCATTACGGCTCCTTGAAGTCGATTGTGGTTTCTAGCGTGACACTCGCTGGCCATCGATTGAAAATCGACGGCCAATCTGCGGGAAGCCCGCGACGCGGGCTTGGTAGTTGATAGCCGTCGGCTTTGAGCCGATGGCGGTTAATACGCAATCTCATCCAATTCCGCCAGATCGATGACGAGTTCGGTGCTCAGATCATCGTCGGGGCTGATGGTGCCTGCAACGACGCCGCGATTGCACAACGATCGATAGGTGCAATAGGCACATTTGCGCTCATGCGGCGTTTTGTCCCACTCGCCCGATTGAGCCGCGCGTTGATCGATCTCGGTGATTAATTCCGTGAGATAACGCTGATCTTCCGCGTGTTGACGCGCCTCATAGGGCAAGACTTCGGGTTGATCGGGATACTGCGCGAACCAGTAGATCATCGAGACGGTGCCGGGCGCGCGCTGTTGCACTTCAGTCACGACGTAGCGATACACCTTCGTTTGCAGGCGATTGAGCAATTGATCGCGCGTGGCGCGGCGTTGCTCCGTCTTCCAATCCACAATCACAACTCGATCAGCCTCGGCGGCGATCAAGTCGCAGTGCGCGACCAGGCGATAGCCGCCCAGCGGCATCGAGAGGGCCACTTCGGCGCGGCGATGCGCGGGCAGATCGCGCAGGGTGGTGGTCTGCGCGTGCAAATAGTCGCGCCACCAGCGCGATAACTCAGGTTCGTCGGGCGAGGGCGTCAGCGCTTCGACGGGCAAGCCTTCGACGTGTTGCTGAATCAACTTGTGAAAGCGCTGGCCTAACGCCATCACGCGTTCGCGCTCAAGCAGCGGCTCGGCTTCGACGGCGGGCCAGGACTGCTCTAGCAAGTAGCGCAGTTGAAAGCGGCGCGCGCAATCGACGTAGTCGCTGAGGCTGGCCTGACTGAATTGGAAGTTAGTTGGTAGAGACATGGGTGTGCTTATGATGGAATGACAAGATGACCAACAAAAGATCATCTTGTCATCGTGTCATCTTGTCAGGTCCAGAGTTTTCCATGAACGTATACAGTGCCAGGAACGGCGCGGCGGGCTGGCTGGGATTATCATCGCGGCGGCCGATGTTCCACGTCATGATCAGTTCGCGGGTGGCACGCGTGATGCCAACGTACAGCAGGCGCAGACGTTCTTCCACGTAGGCCGCGCGCGCTTGCTCGGTCGCCACGCCGATTAAATAGCCTTTTTGTTTCTGAATCGCTTCGACTTGCGCCACGGCTTCGGCCTCTAAATTCAGGCCGTCGCGAATGTACCACGTCTCGCCGCGATAGGTATCGTGGCTTTCGTTGGACGGAAAGTCGTAGTTGTTGACGCCCAACAAATACACGCGATCCCATTCCAGCCCTTTGGCTTTGTGCATCGTCGCGACCGTCACCTGGCCCGGCTTGGGCGAGTAACCTAAGTCGTCTTCACCAAAGCCCAGGAATTTCTGCTGATTATTCGCCACCTGATCGAGTTCGGCGGCGAGGTCGGGCAGGCGGTAGTCGGCGTGCTCGTTGGCGATCTGCCGCAGCACCACGGCCAGTTTATGCGCCAACGCCAGATCGCGCGCGGCTTGATCGAGATCATCGGACTGATATAACTCCGGCGCGATCGTCAGGACGAGTTGATCGATCGGGAGTTGGTTGCTCGCTTCGAGCCAGTGCGTGATCGTTTTCCGGAAATCGATCAACTCCGATCGCACCGCTTGATCTTCGCGAGCGGGCTTGTAATCGGCCAGCCAATCCAGGTCGGGGCGCGGCCATAAATACGCTTCCACTTTAACGCAGCGGCGCAGGCCCGTCGTCACGGTCTTGTGCAAGGCCGAGAGCGCTTCATCATCTTCGGTGTCGGTGTGCGTGCGTAGCGTTTTGTAGGCTTGCGCCAGCAGCGAACCGGACAAGGGCGCGGCCAGGTAGCGCAAGATGCTGCCCAACGCTTTGGCGGCGGCGCGAGTCTTGGACGTGCTGCGCAAGAGATCATCATGCGGAAGGTTGGCCGCGTCGAGCGCCTCGACGACTTTGAAGCCGCGTTGATTATCGGGCACGAGGACCGCGCAGGTGCGATCGGGCTGATCGGGCAGCCACCGCCCGATCGATTTCACCACCAGATCGAGTTCTTTCTCCGGCGACAAGGCTTTGTTGTACAGCGTCACGGTGTAGTCGGGCAGATCGATCGGGTTGGGGGGCAGTTCGCCTTCCGGCACCAGTTGGATGTGCTGATAACGAAAGGCGTTAGTGCGCACGCGCAAACTGGGATGCGCGCTCGTCGTCCAATCGACCAGTTGATTCGCCAACGCAATAATGCGTGACGTGGAACGGCCCGATCGATCCATCTCGACCGGTGTGACGCCGACTTCGTTCAGGAAATTGCGCAGAAAATTGATGTTGGAGGTGGTGAACGTGGTGTTGATCGATTGATTGGGATCGCCCACGCGCACCCAGTTGCCGCGCTCCGTGAGCAGGCGCAGAATCTTCTCTTGCAATTCACTGGAGTCCTGCGCCTCGTCTTCGAGGATGTAGGGCCAGCGGGCGCGCAGGCGAGTGAGCAACTGCGGATCAGTTTGCAGGCCCGTCAGTGCCAGGCGAATGAGATCATCAAAGTCCAGGCCGCCGCGATAGCGTAAGCCGCGCTCGTATTGATCGTAAATGTCCACGCACATCGCGCCGATAGCCCACGGCCCGTCGAAAGCGGGCAGGCCATCACGCACGGCGGTGGGTGTGAGTTGCAAGTCCTTGGCGCGGCGAATGAACGATCGGGCGAGGGAGGTCGCCAGTTCAGGCCACTTCTCACGCGCCACGTAACGGCGGCGATTTTCATCGAGCGCGGGATCGACGAAGTCGTTGAAAAGATGGGGATTCGCCCTGAGCCAGTTGATGACCGTATCGTTGAGAATCTGAGTCGAAATGCGATCGTCCAGAATCTCGAAGTCTTCGGGCAGGCCCAGCAGGGCGGGGCGCTCACGCAAAATATCGTGCGCCAAACCGTGCAGGGTGCGGACGCGATAGCCCACTTCCGGCAACAAGGTTTTTTCGCCGCGCTGCAAGAACTCTTTGATGCGACGCGCAAAGTTATCGACGGCGCTGTTGGCAAAGGTGACGATGAGCACTTCTTCGTCACCGTGAATTTTATCCGCGACGAGGCGTGCGGCCAGGTACGACAAAATGTGCGTTTTGCCGCTGCCGGGCACGGCGCTGACGCCCAGGTAGCCGCCGTCGTTTAGAAAATCAAGAATGGGTTGTTGATCGGTGCGCGGGGTGAAGGACATGGGCGCTCAATACACCAGATAATCCGGCCAGCATTGTTCTTCTGACCACGCGAAGGGATGATGCCACTTGAGGCCTTTGTACGCAGGGCCGATGGGACCGCCCGTGATGACCTTGCCGATTTCGCGCACGCCCCACGCGCCCGGATACCTCAACCATTGCGCGTGTCGCCATGCGGGATCGTCGGGCTGCGCAGGACCAATCGGGTCTGGCAACACCTCGACAATGGGTGTGAGCGGCGGATACACTTTTTCATCGGCCACATAATCGTAGTGGTTCGATTCGATGTGGATCCGCAGTTTCAACTTCAACAGCGGCACAATCGCGCCCTGGATGCTGGTTTCGTGGCCGTCGGGCGTGTATTGAAAATACGAGGCGTGCGAGCCTGACGCCGAAAACACCAGCGGATGTGTGCCCTCTACCACCTGCACATCTTCCCAGTGACGCCGCGAGCCGTTTTCGTGCGCAAAATAACTTGCGCCCTGCGGCTGCCAGTCCGTGCCTACGCGCTTCAAGAAAACCGTAATGCCTTCCCAGTCGCCTTCATGCACGTTGTACCAGTCGTCGAAGTAGTAGCAGAACCAGTATTGCACCGCTACATCATCGGACTGGGCCGAGGCCGGATCGAAATTGGGACGGCCCACATGCAGTGGATCGACGGAGAGTTTCACGCGCGCGCACGCTTCGATCGCTTCGGCGCGAGTGATGACGTGCGCATAAGTCGTCACCGGGTAACGCTCGCGGCCCGATCGGCCCGTAGCGTCGACCGCGTCCAGAATTTCAAAGTACTTGCGCCAGGCCGCATCGGCTTTGGGGAGCGGCGGGCCGATCAAGCGCAGTTGATCGGCCGTGCTGGTGCTGGCAGCCATACCTTTCACGGTAGCCGGAGTGCGCTGATTGTAATCAAACATCGGGCCAAAGTTGAGGTGCAATAACAGATCGAGCGTGCCGGGATAGAGTTTGGCGTAGTCGATGAGCAGATCGATCGTGCGCGGGTGATAGTCGCCAGTGCCGCCTTTGATCGTGGGCCGGCCAAATTCCGAGCGTTCCGGGAACAGCACCAGGCGCGGCGCAAAGCGCTGTGCCAACTCGACGCGTTCTTCCCAGGTGAGCGTGGTCATGGTGTCCTCCCGAATACTTGGTCAAAACATTATAGCATGCGGTGAAATCGAAGTTGAGGCGTTGCTTGAAGGCTGTGCTATACTCACCGTCAGAACGAAATCTGGAGGAGCGATGGCGTTTGAAGAGATGACGTGCCCTAATTGCGGGGCTGCGCTGGAGTACAAGGCCGGTACGCCCGTGATCGTCTGCAAGTTCTGCAACACCACGCTGCGCCTGAAAGCCGAGATTGTCGGCGGCCAGGCGTCGATCGATTTGAACCCAGCCGCGGACCCCTATCGCAGCCTGGCCGATGTCGAGCAGATTAAGGTTTTGCTCAAGGACAAGCGTCGCACCGAGGCCGTGCGTCTGTACATGGAGCAGACCGGCGCGGGCCTGAAAGAGGCGACGCTGGCCGTGGGGCAGATTGAGGCGCAGCGCTCGAAGGAAGTCCTGAATACGTCCGCCGGGCCGTTTGCCGTTGACCTGAATGAACTGGAACGGCTGATTCGGAGCGGGCAAAAGATCACTGCCATCAAATTACTGCGCGAGCAAACGGGCCTCGGTTTGAAAGAAGCCAAAGATGCGGTGGACACGCTCGAACGTGGAAAGTTACCCTCGCTCTCGATCGATCAGCGGGCGCGATCGGGGGTGGTGGTGAAGAGCAGTACGGGCGGTTGTTTGCTGGGCTGTCTGCCGGTGTTGGGCATGCTCGGCGTGTGCTTCCTCAGCATCATGTTGATGAGCCAGGTCATGTTTCGGGTGTGGGGGCCGTACGATGCGGCCATGTCGATCCTGCACGGCAGTGAGGAAGTGGTGGCTGCCCTGGGCGAGCCGCTTAGCACCGGCCTGATGATGGTGGGCAGTATTTCCAGCAGCGGCAGCGATTCGCACGCACGGTTCGAGACGCCCATCTTCGGGTCCAACCGCAGTGGCACGCTGCGCGTCTCGGGCAGTTGGCGCAAAGGCCGCTGGGATTTATCGATCTGGGTGCTGTATGATGAAGAAAACGAGGAGCGCACGATATACCTGTCGGCGCGGCCTTAGTTGAAACACATCCCACTTTCGGAGAGAAAAATCATGAAGGTACTGATCAGCGTATTCATACTGGCCTTGCTCATGGCCGCCTGTAGTTCGACGCCGGCCCCGCTGCCAACGGCTGCCGCGCCCAACCCCGCGTCGGCCAATTGCGTGGCGAAGGGTGGCACGCTGGACATTCGCCGCGAGACCAACGGTGAAGTGGGCTACTGTAAGTTCGCCGATGGCAGCGAGTGCGAGGAATGGGCTTATTTCCGCAATGAGTGTCAGCCCAAGACGCCCAATGTTCCGCCCACCGCCGTGGCCGGCTTGCCCAATCCCGCTTCTGCGAACTGCATCAAGCAGGGCGGCGATCTGATCATTCGCACCGACGCCAAGGGTGAAGTCGGCTATTGCCAGTTCCCCGACGGCAGCGAATGCGAAGAATGGGCACTGTATCGAAACGAGTGTCAGCCCAAATCCGCCGCGACCATCACCAGCACGACCGGTGTGACCGTCATGGTGCCGCTCGTGAGCGGGGACGCGCCGACGCCGCAGTCCGAAGTGACCGGCCTGGCTAATCCCGCTTCGACCAACTGCGTAAACAAGGGCGGCACACTGGAGATTCGCCAGGACGCAAGCGGCGGTCAAGTGGGCTATTGCCAATTCCCGGATGGCAGCCAATGTGAAGAGTGGGCGTTGTTGCGCGGTGAATGTCAGCCCGGCAACAGCGCCGCGACGTCTGTTCCGCAGCCGATGGTGTTGACCCAGCCGCGCCGGATTGTGTTTGCGGATGGCGGCACGTCTGCACTTGAACAAGGCTCAGCCGGGCCGGGACAGACCTTCCCGTACGTGATCTACGCGCTGGCCGGTCAGACGATGTCCGTCAACCTGACGCCGCTGCCGGGCGGGAAAGCGTTGCTCATTATCTGGGGTGCGGATGGAACGGTGCTGATCTCGGATCACGCCGAGGCGACTACCTGGAGCGGCGTGCTGCTCAGTTCGCAAGACTACTTCATTGATGTGCGATCTGCGCCGGGGGTGTGGACGGACTTCTGGCTGGACGTGGTCATTCCGCCCCTGCAACCAGCCGAATCGTCCATCACGCCGATCGTGTTTCAGCCTGGCACATCAAACGCGAATGTACAGGGCGCGCTCGCGGCGAACGGCGTGGCGCGCTACAGCCTGCGCGCACTGGTCGGGCAGGTGCTGATCGCCAACTTGACCATGACCCAAGGCTCAGCCATCGTTCAGGTGCTGGGCGCGGATGGCGTGGTCTTACAGCCTGTCACACTGGGAACAACCGTGTGGAGCAGCAAGCTACCCAGTACGCAAGACTATATCATTGAGGTGCGGTCGGTGACGAATATTACGACGAATTACCAACTGGAAGTTTCGGTTCCGCCGCTCTAAACCTGTGTGACTTGAATTCACCAGTCCGCTCGAACTCTGATCGAGCGGACTGGTGTTTTTATTTCACAGCACCGAACTGATGATCAACCGCACGCCCATCACGATCAACAACACCAGCACGATCTTCTTGAACGTGGCGGGATCAATGCGCCGATCGACCTTCAAGCCGATGAAGATGCCCAGCCCAATCGCGGGCAGGGCGAGCAGATAATTGCTCCACACGGTCGGTGTGAGGTTGCCCGCCAGCGTGTGACTGAGCAAGACGGTCAGATCGTTGACGATGAAGAAGGCTTGCAAATTGCTTTTGAATTCGTCGGGCCGCCAGCCGCGGCAGTTGCCGTAAATCACGGCGGCGGGGCCGGCCACGTTGTACGCCCCGCTGAGCAAGCCGCCCAGAAAGCCAAAGCCAAACGCCCAGCCGGGCTGTTTCAACTCCGGCAACTTCGGCGTGATGAGGGCGTAGATCGAATACGACACCAGAATGAAGCCGAGGATCGACAGCACGATCGCTTCGGGGATCGATCGGATGGCCACCAAACCGATCGGGATGGCGATGACGGCCGCTAATGACAAGCGCCACACCGCGCCCAGATTGATCGCGCCGCGATAGCGAATCAACAAGACAACTTCCAGCGTGATCGCCATCAGTGCGACCAGCGGCGACGCCGTGCGGATGCCCAACACAGCAGGCAACACGGCCATTGTGACTAACGCCGAGCCGAAGCCGGTCAGGGTCTGGGTAAAGACGCCTAGAAAAACCATCACCGGGACGATAAGTTCCATGTCACACCCTTGTGCGGTAAAGTTGGCGGATTATACCCGACCTGGGTGTGGCACGACTCGTCCTAAAGCAATCGTGTCAGCCGTTTTTGCCCAATGGCTGCGGTTCTGCCTGCGGGGCTTGGTCGATCAACTGCGTCAAACGCTTGACCACATTCAGCAGTTCCGGGGCCGCTTCGGGCTGCGCGGCCAGGCGGGCCTCAACGGATGCCAGGCGGGTTTGTAAAACCTCGATCGGCTGCGCGAAGACGATCGGGACGGCAGGCGCAAGCATCGAGCGCGTCGTCACCCGCATGATCTGTCCGGCGAAGATTTGAAGTGCGGCCGCCAGCGGCGGCGCAACCAAAATCCCGATGAAGCCGTATTCATCCGCCAACACCAACAGCACGATGACGGCCAGCAGCGAACTAAAGCGCTCGCGCTTGAACAGGCGCGGCTCGACGACAAATTCCAGGAAGGCCAGCACCCCGATCGTGAAGGCGGCGGCCGCCAGGCCCAGCACCGGACTGATCGAGAGGCCCACCCACGCCGCAGGCATAACGGCGATCAGCACACCCACCCACGGAATCAGCCAGCCGACAGCGCCAATCAACGCCAGCGCGACAGGATACGGCACGCCGAGCACTTGATAACCAAGCCCCAGCAAGATCAGGGCCAACACGGTTTGGACGACCTGACTACGCAAGTACGCGCCGAAACCAGTCTCGATGTTTTGCCAGACCTCACGTGCCCGTGCGCGCGCCTGAAACGGCAGCAGCGACAACCACAGCCGCTTGAAGTGTTCCTGATCGACGCTCCAGTACATGCTCAGCACCAGCACAATCAGCAGTTGGCCCAGCAGATCAAACGACCCCATCGTCAGGCCCAGCACGGCCTGCAAGACTGCGCCGCCCTCCGGCCCGGTGATGGCCTTGGAGACATCGCTGGCCGCGGGCAGTTGTTTAGCTAGCGTCTGTTGCAGCGCAGTACCGTACGGCCATTGGGCTTTGAGCTGCTCATAGCCGTTACCGAGGTCTTTGGTGAGTTGCTGAAGATTCGCGAACAACGGCCCGCTCAGGATCAACATCAGCGCGATGAGACCGCCGACACACAAGGCATACGCCAACAGCAAAGCCAGGCCACGCGACACACGGCGCGCCGCCAAACGATCGACCAGTGGCCGCACGGCGGCCGCCACCGCCAGTGACAGGCTAAACAACACCACTGCCACGCGAAATTCCCAGAATACAATGGCGGATGCGAGCGTTGCCAAAATGATCAGTGTGAACCACGCCAGCCGCTTCATGGGGCACTCTCCGACGGCGCGGCTTGCGCCAACGCCTGATCGAGTTCCATCGCAATCGCTTCGAGCGCGTCCTCAACCGGATCAAGTTCAGACTCGGCGCTGCCGGTGAGCTTGTTGCGAGCCAGGTTGCGGATGTCCACCACAACCTCTTGCGCCTCGAAGCGCAGCTTGCTCAGGCGATCGCGTCCAGCGGGTGCTTCCAGGCCAGAGGCTTGCGGTCGCAGCAACGATCGATCGAGCACGATTTGAATAATCGCCGCAATGGGGATGGCCAATAACAATCCCGCAAAACCAAACAACGCGCCAAAGGCCACGATGGCTAATAGCGTAACCAACGGATTAACGCCGACCGTTTTGTGCATCACGCGCGGCGCGAGCAGGTTGTTTTCCAACAGTTGAATCAGCGCCCCGGCGGCGATGACCCACGGGACTTTCGACGGATCGTAAGCGAAGGCGACCAGCACGGCGGGGATCGCGCCCAACGTTGGGCCAAGTACCGGGATCAATTCAAACACTCCGGCCAATAGCGCCACGGCCAGCGCGGCGGGCAGGCCGATTATCAGAAACACGATCAAGTCGGCCACGGCGATCATCACGGCCAAAAACCCCTGGCCGCGTACGTAACCGCCGACGCGCGTGCCGATCTCTTGCACCATCTCGTGCGCGCTCTCACGCCTTTCGTTAGAGAGCGGTCGCAACACCGTGCGCAGCACGGTCTCACTTTCTAGCGTCCAATAAAAGCCAATCAGCAGAATCGCCGTCAGCGTAAACAGTCCGTTCAAGATGGTGCCCGTCGTGTTGAGCGCCTGGCCCACCGCATCAAATGCCTGGCCGGTTGCGGCTGACGCGGCCGGTGTCAAGTTGATCTGCGCGGGCATTTGCCCGGCGATTTGACGAATCACGAGCAACGGTGAATTCACCAAAGCGACCTTCAAATCCCGATAGTAACGCTCGATTTGCGGGACGGCCGCCGAGAGTTGATCGACGATCGGGGGGACGAGCAACACGATAAAGCCGATCACCAACACGAGCAGCGCCAGATAGATCAGGATCACGCTCAAGGCGCGAGGCAGCCGGTGCCGATGAAGCCAATCGACTCCGGGGGCCATGGACATGCTCACGACGATGCCAGAGAAGACACTGACGATGACCAGTCGAAAACGATAGACGAGCAGAAAGCCGATCGCAACGAGCAGCACGACCAGCGTGCCCAGAATCACACGTCGGGGCGTCCAGTCGGACCAGGGTGTTGCGGGTGAAGGTTCAGTGGTTGTCATGGCGATGCATCCTGCTGGCTGATGATGGACCGGTGTGACTTCATCATAACGACTTCACTGGGCGGTGGCTATCAGCGTGGGGCTGATCAATTTGTCGGTGTTTGGACTACACGGGCCAAATGAACTATTCCCAACCATTCTCAATTTAATCGAGAAGCAAGCAAGCCTACGTGCGCCCCAAATTGAGGATAGCCGGCCTATTTCGTGGTGAAACGTCTGGGGGTACCTATGTACGGGCTGTTTTGTGCTTTTCGGCACGGAGGTACTACAGACAACTGACCGCGGGTTGACTAGAATTAAACCAGTTGCAAACCTTGGGGTATAACAGGTTGAGGATGCAGCAAGAGGCTGTGACAGATCAATTCATGGCACGATACAGTGACAAGCAGGGCGTTGATCGACTCGCTGGATAACCCGCTAGAAATGTAAACCTCAGTACTGACGGCGCTCGGCAGACATTCGGCCGAAACACAGGGTTCGCCGCCCCCAGTAATCCAGAAACGCTACTGACGCAATGCCCTGATCGTGTTCGCCTATCGGCAGGTGCTGAAAGTTCCGCCACCTATCGAATCTGGCCGCGCGCCTGGTGACATTGTCACTGACTTGATTGGGTCACAGTATTGATCAAGTAGAAGATATGCGATTCATATGACCGCGCCCGTGTAGGCCGGCAAATCCTAATCCTGGAGGTTAGCATGAACGCCACAAGCATTAGCAAGCGAAAGTCAGAGAAGCCCCACTCGCGGCTTTTCGTGAGGATTAAAAGCGGTCGAGTGCAGATAAGCAGTGATCTCTCAGTGCGCCAAACGATCGTGCTCATCTGCGTGATCGCAACAGTTGTCACTGGCTCGCCGGTGTTGATTGAAGCATTGAAGATTATGGCACGTGGCGGTTAGTGTGATATGTGAGCAACGGACAAACACCCCCCATATATGGACACATCGCCATATTTTGCTTGACTTTAGCCATAGGTGGTTATAAACTGTTTCAAATTGGAACGCATTTTCTATAGGGGGCGAAATGTTTTCTAAGCCATGGTTTCGGAGTAAGACGGTGTGGTTGAACGTGGTGACGT
>JAGOBP010000508.1 GCA_017999195.1 Thermoflexales bacterium | reverse complement strand
TCAATGTGCTGTTGACGTCGACCGCCGTGGTCCGTGAGCGCGAGCGCGGGACGATTGAGCAGTTGATCATCACCCCCATCCGACCGGTCGAACTCATCATTAGCAAGCTCGTGCCCTATGCGTTGATCTCGTTTTTCGATCTGCTGGAAGTGCTGGTCATTGGCACGCTGTGGTTCAAAGTTCCGATCAATGGCAACGTGGTGCTGCTGCTGGCGCTGTCGGGGCTGTTTCTGGTGACGACGCTGGGCCTGGGCTTGTTGATCTCGACGATCGCAAGCACGCAGTTCGAGTCGATGCTGATGGCGTTGATGATTCAACTGCCGTCGATTTTCTTGTCCGGCTTTTTCTTCCCCATCGCGGCGATGCCGACGCTGCTGCAAGGCCTCAGTTATCTGATTCCGCTGCGGTACTTCTTAATCGTCGTGCGCGCCGTGCAGATTAAGGGGGTGGGGCTGGCGGCCGTGTCGAACGAAGTAATTGCGTTGGTGATCTTTGGTCTGCTGGTGATGGGCGTCGCGGCGGCACGCTTTAAGAAGCGACTTGATTAGTGTGATAGTGGCGTAGTGTGGTAGTGGTATAGTTGCCGTCGATTTTCAATCGACGGCAACTTTTGGTAAGCCCGCGACGCGGGCTGGGTGTAATTAGCCGTCGGCTTCCAGCCGATGGCGGAGCAAGGAAAAGTCCATGGGCAAATTTGATGTCGCCGTGATCGGCAATGTGGGCATCGATACGAATGCCTATTTTTATGGCGCAGACGTAGACTTCAGCCGCGAAGCGAACTTCACGGAGAACATCGATTACGTGGGACAGGCGGGCGGTTACGCGAGTCGCGGGTATGCGCAACTGGGCAAGCGCACAACCTTCATCGGCTACGTGGGCGAGGATCACAATGGCCGTTTTATCCGTGAAGAATTCACTCATGACGGCATCGACCTGAGCGGCCTGTTGATCGATCCGGCCGGGACGAGTCGCAGCCTGAACTTCATGTATCGCGATGGCCGCCGCAAGAACTTCTACGACGGCAAAAGCCACATGACCTTGCAGCCCGATCGCGCACTATGTCGCTGGTTGTTGGGCGAGAGCAACCTGGCACATTTCAACATTCCCAACTGGGCGCGACACTTGCTCCCGATGGCAAAAGAATTGGGTGTGAAGATTGCGTGTGATATTCAAGATGTGGTGACGCTGCACGACGGCTATCGCGAGGACTTCATCCACTATGCCGACTTCCTGTTCTTTTCGGCGGCCAATCATGCCGGGCCAGCCCCGTTGATTGAAGAGTTGTTGAACTGGAAACCGAGTTTGATCATCGTGGCGGGGATGGGCGCGCAGGGCTGTGCGTTGGGCACACAGGATGGCGTTCGCTATTTCGCGCCTGTTCACATGGACGCGCCCGTGATCGACACAAACGGCGCGGGTGATGCGCTGGCTGTGGGTTTCTTGAGCAGTTACCTCCTCGACGGTTATTCGCTGGACGATTCGATCCGGCGCGGGCAGATCGCCGCTCGCTACACCTGCACGCAGAAAGCCTCGTCGTCGAACTTGATCAAGCGCGACACGCTCGATCGTTACTTTGCGAGTTGACGGCATGAATCGCATCGATCGGTTGTTCACCTTTTGCTCAAAGTGCGTTGTTTTGTAGGATAATTACTGCACGCAGGCGCAGAAAGCAAAACAGGGGGTGGTCATGGATCGATTGCGAGCAGTAAATTCAGTGGAGGATATTCCGGCAGCCTACGCGCAAACGCCGCTGGGAGCGCTGTTGCGGTATCACAACCTTCAGCGCACTTACGAGCCGTACACCAGCGCGCAGTTGCTCATCGGCATGTGCATGGATCATCGCAAACATCTGCTCATCCCCGACAATTTCGCTTACATCATCCGCGCGGGCGGCGCGAATCTGCGCTACAGTGAATTCAAAGTCTCGTATGCCATCGCCGTGGGCGGCGTGCAGCACATCGCCCTGATCGGCCACACGCACTGCGGCATGGTTAACCTGATGGCGCGGCGCGCGGCGTTCATCGACGGACTGGTGGAGCGCGCCGGCTGGGCGCGCGATTTTGCCGAAGAGCACTTCAATAACTATGCGCCGCTGTTTGAGATTGGCAACGAGATCGATTTTGTCTTGAGCGAAGCGAAGCGCCTGCGCCAACGCTATCCCAAGGTCCAGGTCGCGCCGCTGCTCTATCGGCTTGAGGATAACCGCCTGTATGTCATCGCTGAAATTTGAAGACAACTTCTCCAAACAGGCCGACGTGTATGCGCGCTATCGTCCGCCATATCCGACCGCGCTGTATGAGTGGATCGCGTCGATCGCGCCGGGGCACGCGGTGGCGTGGGATTGCGGCACGGGCAATGGTCAGGCCGCGATCGGTTTGACCCGCCATTTCCGATCGATCATCGCCACCGATCCAAGCCCACAGCAGATCGCCAATGCGCCCGCTCATCCGCAGATCGAGTATCGTGTCGCGCGCGCAGAAGAATCGGGGTTGGCCGATCAGTCGGTGGATGCGATCGCAGTGGCGCTGGCGCTGCACTGGTTTGATCTCGATCAGTTTTATGCTGAAGCGAAACGCGTCCTGAAACCCGGCGGTGTCCTCGTCGCGTGGACGTATTATTTGCCCGAAATCGCGCCAGAGATCGATCGGGTGATTGAGCACTTTGATGCCGTGATCCTGCGCGAGTATTGGTCGCCGCGCATTCAATTGCTGCGCGAGAAATATCAATCGATCCCGTTTCCGTTTGATGAACTGGCTGCGCCCGAATTTGCCATCGAAAAAGCCTGGCCGTTGACGGAATTGATCGGATATTTGCACACCTGGTCGGGCACGCAAGCCTATCTTGACGCGCACGGGGTTGATCCGCTGACGCTGATGCAAGCCGACTTCGCTGTGGCCTGGGGCGCGGTTGAACAACGCTCCATCCGCTGGCCGCTGTTTATGCGAGTTGGCCGCAACCTCTGATCTTTCCTCCGCCTTTAGTCTCAGCTTAATTACACCCAAAGCCACTTCTTTAGCGTAACCGACTTCGCTACAATCAAGCCACGCACTTCAGCGAGGAGGCAGTATGTTCGGACGCAGCAAGCCAGCCACAACCCTAAGCCAGGACGAGCGTAACGGCTACTTGATCTACATGCGCGACATCGTCAAGACTTTTCAGACGGCCGCCGGACCGTTTACGGCATTGAAGAGGGTCGATCTGCGCGTCAACCCCGGCGAATTTGTCGCCATCATCGGCAAGTCGGGCAGCGGCAAGTCCACGCTGATCAACATGCTCACCGGCATCGATCGGCCTACGGCGGGTGAAGTCTATGTGGGCGAGACGGCCGTTCATACGCTGAGTGAAGGCCGCATGGCTAAGTGGCGCGGCCGCAACCTGGGCATCGTCTTTCAATTTTTCCAATTGCTGCCCACGTTGTCACTGCTGGAAAATGTGATGCTGCCGATGGACTTCTGCAATATGTATGCGCCGCGTGAGCGCAAGCCGCGCGCCCTGCATTTGCTGGATATGGTGGGCATGGCCGAGCAAGCGAACAAGCTGCCATCGGCGGTGTCGGGCGGGCAACAGCAGCGCGTGGCCATCGCGCGCGCCCTGGCGAATGATCCGCCCATCATCGTCGCCGACGAACCCACGGGC
>JAGOBP010000507.1 GCA_017999195.1 Thermoflexales bacterium | reverse complement strand
ATCATCCGGCGTCAGCCCCCAACTCACGATGGTGTTGACGGAGTTGGCCGTGATCGATCGATGCGTGAGTACCGCGCCTTTGGGCAGGCCGGTCGTGCCGCCCGTGTAGCAGATCGCCCACGCATCCTCCCAGCCCAGTTCGACGGGCGGCGGCGGCGCGTCGGTGAACGTATCGCGCTCGTCGAACAATCGATCTGTCGGCGCGGAAACGCGATCGAAAGCGACGAAGACCTCAATCGAGGTGGCCTGAGCGCGGATCGTTTTTGTCGCTACGGCAAAATCCGGGCCATAGATCAGCACACGCGGCGTGGCGTCGTCGATCAAGCCCACCAACTCGGCGGGCGTCAGCCGCCAGTTGAGCGGCTGCATGATCGCGCCGAGTTTGCCACACGCGAACCACACGTCCAGAAATTCGACGCAATTCAGCGCCAGCACCGCCACGCGATCGCCCTGGCGCACGCCCAGATCACGCAAAAAATGCGCGGCCTGGTTCGCGGCCCGATTCCACTGCCGGTACGTGATCGCCTTAAAGCCGCGCTGTGCATCGATCAGCGCGACTTTGTCCGGCGTCAGCATTTCGCGGCGAGCCAGCCAATCACCAATGATCATTGACAATCCCTGAAGGCTAATGTGTCCTGCGTGTTGCGGGATACGTGGTGCGTGATCACGAAATACGCACCACGCACCACGTTTTAGGTGCCTGTTACCACGCCACCGTCCACACTCAACACTGCCCCGTTGATGAAACTGGCTTCCTCGGAGGCGAGGAACAGATAGGCGTTGGCGATGTCGGCGGGCAGGCCCAGACGGCCCACCGGTGTGTGATCGATCATGCCTTGCAAAATCTTCTCCGGCATGCCTTTGGTCATATCGGTGGCGATGAAGCCCGGCGCGATGACGTTGCACGTAATGCCACGCTTGCCCAATTCGCGCGCCCACACTTTGTTCATGCCGATGACGCCCGCTTTGGTCGCCACATAGTTGGTCTGGCCGAAGTTGCCGTACAGGCCCACCACCGACGACGCGCTGACGATGCGGCCATAACCTTGCTTGATCATGCTCGGCGCGACGGCCTGCGTGCAATTGAAAACACCCTTCAAATTCACGGCGATGACGGCGTCAAAGTCGGCTTCGCTCATCTTGCCGACGACCGCGCCCTCTTTCACTTTGAGGAGTTGCCCATCGCGCAGGATACCGGCGTTGTTGATCAAAATATCGATCTTGCCGAATTGCTCGATGACTTGCGCGACGGCCGCTTCAACTTCGGCTTGATTAGCCACGTTGACTTTATAGAAGGCTGCCTTGCCGCCTGATTGTTCGATCTCGGCGACGACGGCCTTGCCCGCGTCTTCGGCCATGTCCCACACGGCCACGGCCGCGCCCGCCTGCGCAAAGGCCAGCGACGTGCCCTTGCCGATGCCGTTGGCGCCGCCCGTGATGATGGCGACGCGGTTCTTGAGTTCTATGCTCATGATTGATTGCTCCTTATCAGAAACTGTTGCCAGATTGTTGCGTGTTGCGTGGTGCGTGATACGCTATCACGCACCACGTTCTTCATTGAGTTCGACATACTGTTGGATAAACGCCTCGGCCTCTGCCCAGCGCGTGAAGGCGCGTTCTTGATTGGTCTGCACGTGGCGAATGACCCCGTGCCACGAAGTCGCGGCGGGATCATCGGCGGCTTGATCGGACACAAAGCGCAGCACGAAAGAGGTGAGGTTGGCTTCGGATTCCATGATAGTGGTGAGTGATGGGTGACGAGTGAAATCCAAGCGATCAATTTCACTTGTCACTCGTCACTTACTCTAACAACAGCGGGTTACAGCGCGGTTACAGCCGCGGCGCAGTTACAGCGTGGCGGCGGGGGCATCGTCCGATTGGGCGATCTGGCGATACAGCGCGGTGGTGGCGGCGGACGGTTCGACGCCGAGTTCGTCGCGCAGGGTGGTGGTGCAGCGTTGAAAGGCACGCAGGGCCAGCGGCCGGTTGCCCTGTCGCGCGTGCGCCGTCATCGCCAAGCGATAGGCGCGTTCCCAACAAGCATCGCGTGCCAGGATGGCCTGACAAATATCCAGCGCCTCATCATACTCGCCGCGTTCGATGAGCAAACCGGCTAATTTATCGGCGGCGCGCAGATATAAAGACAGCAGCCGTTCGCGCTCTTCGCTGGCCCAGTCTTCATATAAAGCATCGGGCAAGTAGTCGCCGCGATAGAGCCGCAAGGCCGATCGGAGTTGAAGAAGGTCGCTCGTGCGCAAGCCCAGTTCACACGCTTTATCAAACTCGATCGCATCCAGCCACACATCGGCTTCCGGCCGCAGACGATACGCCGTGCCTTCGCGCATGACAAAGGCAAATGTCGTATCGCCGGAGCGATGGGGCTCGATCGCTTTGTTGAGGGCGTTCAGCGCGACCTTGAAATCACGCGCGGCGGCCTCCGGCGTGAGCGCGGGCCACAACCGATCGGCGATCTCGTCCCGCTGGAGCCAGCGCGTGCGATGCGTTAGTAGCAGTTGAAAGAGTTGGCGGGCCTTGTCGCGCAACCATTCACGCGGCGCGATTTCAGTGTCGCCGCGCCAGGCGCGAAATGCGCCCAGCGTTTGCACGCGCAGTTGATAACCGGGATGCACATCGATGTCGGGCAAGCCCAGACCCGTCAGCACGCGCGACACGTAAGCGGGATGGCAGCGGCGATTGCGCGCTTCGATCAGCATGGGCACCAGGCGGCGCGGATCAGGCGGACCGAGCAGGGTGGGCGCGGCAAACAGAAATTCATACTGGTGCGTTTCACACAAGTCCAACAAGGCTTCGACACTGGGCGTAAAACTGTCAAAGTGCTTCAATTGGAAGTAGGCCAGGCTCAACCACAGGCGCGCCGCGGCGCGGCCAAACGAATCGCCGCAGTCCCGAAACAGGCTCAACGCGCGCGTCAGGACTTCCAGGGCGTCCGCGGGCCGATCGGCCAGCACCAGGCTCGCGCCGAGTGTGACTTCGACCAATGCGCCTACCCACACATCGCCCACCGCCTGACAAATCTCACGACCTTCGTCGGCCGTTTGTTGCGCGGCGGGCAAGTCGCCAAAGAAACCATGCGCGCGGGTCAGCCCCCACATCGCTTCGGCGCGGATGCGACGCACCGCAATTTGATCGCCCAGCGCAATGGACAGTTGATAGTTACGCAAGGCTTCGTCGTGCTTTTCGCGGCGCAGTTGCAGCGCGTGGGCCAGCCGCGTGTGCGCAACGGCGGTGACAAACGGCGAGTTCAAGCGTTGGCCTAAAGCGATGCCTTCGTGTGCCAGCGTCAACGCCTCATTCGACCGACCGCGCAAGGCATGAATGAGCGACAAAATCAACGTGGTTTCACGATGGGCGCGCGGCGCGTGAACTTGATCGCGTTCGGCTTCGGCCCAATTTTCCAGGATGCGCTGCGCCTCGTCGAGTTGCCCGGTGCGCAGCTTGACGCGCACACTCAGTGAATCTTCCGTGGGGCCTTCGGCGCGCAATTGCTGCGCTTGCAGGCGGTAGACTTGGGCCTGATCGGGCTTGCCCAGGTTGAGTTTGTTTTCGGCGATGAGTTCCAACAGGCGCGCCTGCGCCGCCCGATCGTCCATGCCGCCCATCACGCGCAGGGCTTCTTCCAGCA
>JAGOBP010000506.1 GCA_017999195.1 Thermoflexales bacterium | reverse complement strand
CCGAGGCCGCCATCAGTATAGATAATACGATGTTCCAGCGAGCGGCTGTAATGTTGATCCGTCGAATTGAGGGCCTTTTCAATCTCAGCGCCCACGATCGCCAGATCATCGGGATGGACAAAGTGTTGCGCGTAATACCCGGACGACAGGCGATAGCCGCCGTGCTCCTGTGCGGTCGTGTGGAAGATCGAGAAGAACTGATCGTTGAACAGGAACAGGTCTTTCTCGACATCATATTCCCAGTAGGCCAGCTTGGCGATGTGCAAGGCTTGCGACAGTTGAGATTCGCTGGCGCGCAATTCCTCTTCGGCTAACCGGATGTCCGTGATGTCCTGATTAGCGCCGCCGGTTCTGATCGTGCGGCCATGCTCATCCTGCTCGATGGTGAAGCGGACGGTCACATACCCTAGTTCGCCGTCGCCAAAATAGACGCGATGGCTGACCTCGCCCCGATAGTTGGGATCGGTGGTAGTTAGCGCCTCGCCGATTTTGAGGCCGACGAGCGGCGCGTCATCCGGGTGTACAAAGCGTTGGGTGTACTGGCCCGACGACATCGTGTACCCGCCTTCGCGTTCGACGGTGGTGCGCATCAGCGCATAGAACTGATCGTTGAAGATAAACTGATCGGTCGAAACATCGTAGGTCCAATAGCCCATCCTGGCTAACCGGATGGCTTCGGCCAGACGCTGCTCGACGTGCTTGCGTTCGGTGATGTCGGTGATGATATTGGCAATGTGCCGCAGGTTGCCTTTGCGGTCCTTCACCGTAAAGATGCTGTTGATGGTAGACACTGGGGCCGACCCATTGATGGGTTGGACGACTAACTCACCAGTCCATTGGCCGCGCTCGATCGCCTGGGCTGCCGCCGCTTGTACGCGCATGCGCTCGGTTTCGGAATAGAAATCGATGACATGCTGGCCAACGATGTGCGTCACATCCGGCAGACCAAACATGCGCGCGACCGCGGCGTTGACGAAAGTCAAGCGACCGTCTGGAGCGGCGAACGCAATGCCCTGGCCGGCCGCTTCCACCAGGGAACGGAAGGTATTGGCTTCTTCCAGGGTGCGGGTGTTGGCAATGGCGACCGCAATTTGCCCGGCCAAACCTTCTAGCAATAACACATCATCTTGCGTGAGCGCATTAACCCGATCGCTCTGCACATCTAAGATGCCCAGAATTTCGTCCTGGAACTTGATCGGTACGGCGACCTCGCCTTTGGTGTCGGGCAGATTGGGATTGGGCCGCCAATCTTCATCATGGCGGCTGTCGGCGACCAAAATCGATTCGCCGGTTTGGGTCGCCGTGCCTACAATCCCGCGCCCCATCGACAACTGGTGCCCCGCCGCCAGCATTTGACTTCCGGCTGCACCGTAGCCTGCCACCAGTACGACGGCGTCTTGCACGGCGTCATAGCGGAAGATCTGGGCATGGTAATAGTCAAAGCGCTCTTTGATCAGCTTGACGACCAACGGGAAGATGTCGTCCACATCAGTGGCCGTGGCAATTTCCTGAGCCACCTGGCGGGAGACTTCCACCTCATGACCGCGCCGCTCAAACGACTCGTGGATGGACTGTTCGAGTTGCTTGCGTCGGGTAATGTCGCGGATGGATGAGGCGCGCACGGTGCGGCCTTCATACTGATACGTGCGCGTGGCGGTCTCAACCGGGAAGATCGAGCCGTCGTGACGGATACATTCGATCTCGTAGGGGGAGACATCGCCCAGCTGCATCTTTTGCATAACCAGGGGTCGGCACTCTGGCACGATCACTTCCAAGATGCTGTGGCCGATCATGTCGGAGGCCGCGGTGAAACCGAACTGCGCGACCACGGCTGGATTGGCATCCAGAATGACGCCCTGGTCGTGGAAGACTAGACCCTCGACCGTCGCTTCGGTCAAACGGCGGAAGCGTTCCTCGCTTTGCTGTAGGTTCAGTTCGATCTTACGACGCGCGGTAATATCGCGCGCCATGCCGACCAATCCCAGGCGGTTGCCCTGCGCATCTTTCAACGGAATTTTCGTGGTTAAGATCCAGCGGGGTTGCCCGGCTTTATCAAGACCAGGTTCTTCGCGATTGATCAACGGCTGATCGGACTGGATGACGGCCATATCGTCGGCGTGATACAAATCGGCCAATTCGCGCGGATATAAATCGTACACCGTCTTGCCCACGGCTTCTTCGGTTGAGGTAATGCCCATGGCGCGAGCGTCCGCTTCGTTATACAGGATGATACGGCCCGCAGCATCTTTGAAGAATACCTGATCGGGCAGATTGTCGATCAGCGTGCGTAGCAGGTTGCGCTCTTGCGCCAGCGCGTCTTCAGTGTGCTTGCGCTCGGTGATGTCTTCGTACATGCCCAGCACGGCAGTCACATGGCCGGCGGCATCGAGCATCGGCACTTTGCTGGTGCGCAGCCAGGTCTGCTGACCGGTCGAGGTGGTCTGCGGCTCTTCGTAATTAATCTTGGCTGTGCCGCTATCGATCACCGCACGATCATCGGCGCGATACAAGTCGGCCTGGGTCTGCCACGGCATATCCAAATCCGTCTTGCCGACAATTTCACCGGGCGAGGCCAGACCCGCATCTTCGGCAAAGGCCCGGTTGCAGCCCAGATAGGTCAGGTTTTGATCTTTCCAGAAGACGGCTTGCGGGATGTTATCCATCACCGTCTGAAGCAGCTGCTGGCTTTGGCGCAGAGTCTGTTCGGCCTGGTGGGCGCGCTCGGCCACGATTTGCCAGACAGTGTCGTGACTGCGGTTCAAGGCTTGCCATAGAAAAGTGCTGGCCTCGACTGAATCGATCAACGGCACCAGAATTTCTTCCGGCACAGTCAGTGACGCTTGGAACCAGGCTATCTCTAAGCCGGCGGCGGCCCATTGGACCGCGCGCTGTCGCACGTGTTCAACCAACTCGCGCGAGTTGCCCTGTATCAATGCGTCGGCAATCAAGTTCAGCAGCTGGCGTTCCAGATCGCGCCGCATGGGGGCAGGCAGCCGGTTGTAGCCGGGGCGGTCGGCCAGACGCACGTCATACTGCTCAACGAGCGCTTCCAGCCCGGCCCGAATTTTATCGGCCAGATTCTGCAACAACTTATTTGACCCGTTAGTTGGTCGCGCCATGACCGTTGCCCTCCGCCGCGGTTGATTCACTAAAGCCCAATTGAATGCTTACGCCTGCCAGGCCCGTAATCCGGTTAATTTCGGTAATGGCGGTCTGGAGCACCGTGTCCATACTCAGCGCTCGGTGGATCTTGTCGGCTGCGCCCGAGATCGCTTTTTCACGCTGCGCATCGCGCTCGGTCTGATCCAACAAGCGCGCATTTTCAACCGCCTGTGCCACGTGTCCCGCGATGGATTGCAGCGCCGTGCGCGCATCGTCATTCCACGTCTGCTGCGACACAACCAGCCGGACCGCGCCGATCGGCACGTCACGCAACTTGATCGGTACTGCGATGCTCAGGCGATCGCCGCCGTACAACGCGCGAACGGCGATCTGGCCCGTGTCCAGCGCCTTGTCTACTTCCGGCAGATCGGGGTTCTGCGCCTGATCGGAGGTGCCGACCCAGCGCACATTGCTTGCGGTGCGGCGCGTGAAATCGGTCCAGATTTCGCCCGTCAAGCGGCGATTGACGGCATCCAGTTCATTC
>JAGOBP010000505.1 GCA_017999195.1 Thermoflexales bacterium | reverse complement strand
CCCGTATACGCATCGATGCCCACGCCAACGTGCGGCACGTTGGGCAGTGAAAGTGCATTGAGCAAACGTCCCAGCCGATTGTCCTGATAGAAGCGTTGATCGACGATGGCCTCCGTCACGCCGAAGGTCAGGCCGCGTTGGGTGGACGTATTCCAGACGATGGGCGCGCCAAAATCCAGCGCATTGGCCACGGCAAAATCTTTGTTGTAGCCGTCCAGCATCGTGGCCGACAACATGCCGCCGCCTGCGCTGGTCCCGGCCACAATGACGCCATTCTGATACGCCTTGGTTAGTTCGTCTTCCAATGGCGTGCCCGCGACGATCTGCATGCCGATTGTTTGATCGCCGCCCAAAATGAAGATGGCGGATAAATCAACGAGGAAGTATTTGATGATCGACGGATCAGACGCGTCGGTGCGCGTGTAGATGGGCGCAACGATGGCCGTGCACGTTACCCGATTGTTCGCGGCGGCCTGACAGGCTGATTCGATCTGAGCGCGGCGCTCCTCAGCATCGCGCGTATTGTCCGTGCGTTCAGTCTCTGTAATCGAAGTGGGATTGGTGGAGTAAGTCAGCGGCAGCACCAGGATGTTGACCTGGCCGTTCTGCGCGTTAGCGATGGCTTCTTTGACGAAGCCCGCGTAGATCTCGGCATAACCGTCCCCGATCGGGATGAGGTGCGTGATCGGTTTAGGTTGGGCCAGAGCGGGATAGGCCAGTGCCAGCATGACTATTACGCAGTACGCGACACGTAATATGGAATGCGTACTCCGTAACCCGATGAGCGGTCGGTTCATGGTTCACCCTTGCAGCAGTATACAGTGCAGGGAGTCTAGCCCAAAGTGCGATAGAGGTCAAATAGATCAAAGCGGTTGAAATAAGCCACTTGATTGACGAAAATATCACAATCAGGTACAACCTGACGAGGGATGAGGGACTGGTAACTGGCGATTAGAGCAGTTTCTGGTTCCGTTTACGCTTGCCATCGATTAAAAATCGACGGCAAGGATTTGAAAGCCCGCTTCGCGGGCTTATCTGTTGATAGCCGTCGGCTTATAGCCGATGGCCCCGTGCAAATTGGAACCTGCTCTAGCAACTGGTCAATCGATTGCCGATTGACTGATCACCCGTTGACCCATTGACCGCTGAACGAGGCAAATGTGACCGTCTTACAAGCCGATCGAGTAACCAAACAATATCGCATGGGCGAGTTGACCGTGAGCGCGTTGGACACGGTGAATTTTGCCGTGGACAAGGGCGAATTTGTCGCCATCATGGGGCCGTCGGGCTCAGGCAAGTCCACGCTGCTGCACCTGTTGGGCGGTCTGGATGGCACGAGCGACGGCGAGATCACGCTGGCGGGCAAGGCGCTGTCCAAACTCAACGACGACGAAGTGACTTTAGTTCGCCGCCGCAATGTAGGCTTCATCTTTCAGTTCTACAACCTCGTGCCGACGTTGACGGCGGAAGAGAACATCGCCCTGCCCCTGCTGATCGATGGGCGCAACGTCGATCAATCACGCGCCAAGATCGATGAATTACTCAACCTCGTGGGACTGACCGAACGGCGACATCACAAACCCGATCAGTTGAGCGGTGGCCAACAGCAGCGCGTGGCGATTGCGCGCGCCTTCGTGACCGATCCCGATATTGTGCTGGCCGACGAACCCACGGGCAACCTCGATTCCAAATCGGGCAAGGCGATTTTGGAACTGCTGCGCCATTCGTGTGATGAACTGGGCCACACCATTGTGATGGTCACGCATGATGCCTATGCTGCCTCATATGCCGATCGCGTGGTGTTCCTGAAAGATGGCCGCGTCGTGCGCAACCTCAAACGTGCGGGACACGAAGGCAGTATGATGCAAGCGATCATGGATGTGATGGGGCATTTGGAAAGCAGTGATGAGTAATACGTACTGCGTGATGCGTAAAAAGCCTAACACGCACCACGAAATACGCACCACGCTTTGATCAATATGTCCCAACCAACTAACTCCCTTCGCTCCCTCAACGCGCTCGCGTTCAGAAACCTCTGGACGCGGAAGACGCGCACGTTCCTGACGGCGCTCGGTATTGTGCTGGGTGTGGCCGTGATCCTCGCAATCAACATCACCAACAACAGCACGCTCGCGTCGATCAACAAAATCTTCGATGAAGCGTCAGGGCTGGCGGACTTAGTGATTGTGCCATCGAGTTATACTGGCACGTCGGGCTATCCCGATGCGACACTGGGGCGTGTCAAAAGCGTGGAGGGTGTGGCGGCCGCTGTGCCCAGCATCCAGGCCAGCACGTTGCTCGCCTCGGAAGCGAAGGGCTGGGAGTTCACGTTCGGGCTGGGCGGATCGAGCGGCAATCGCTTGTTGTTATTCGGCATCGATGCAGAACTCGATCGCGAAGCGCGCCAATATAATCTTGTTTCAGGGCGGTTTCTCAAGGCGGGTGAGCGCAGTTATTCGGCCATCTTCACGCAAGAGTATGCCGACGAAAAAGGCATCACCGTTGGCAAAGATGTGGACATCATCTTGCCCACCGGCTCGGCAACGTTGCGCTGCGTGGGCATCGTGCGGAAGGACGGGCCGGGCTTGATTAACAGCGGCGCAGTGGCCTTCATCCCGCTGGAAGTAGTGCAAGACCTGTTCGCGCGCGGCGGCGAACTCGATCAGATCGATGTGGTGACAAAGAACGAGGTCGGTCATTCGACGCAAAATCTGGCCGCGTTGAAGCATGCGTTGCAAGATAAGTTGGGCAACCAGTTTCTGGTGAATTATCCCGCGCAGCGCGGGCAAGTGGTCACGCAGCAACTGGCGACGTATCAACAAGGTCTCTCGTTCTTCAGCATGATTGCGCTCTTCGTGGGCGGCTTCCTCATTTACAACGCCTTCACCATGACGATTGTTGAACGCACGCAAGAGATTGGCTTATTGCGCGCGTTGGGTGTGTCACGACGGCAAGTGTTGCGCCTCGTGATGATCGAGGCCGGTTTGCTGGGCGTGGTCGGATCGATCTTGGGCGTGGTCTTCGGCTTGATCTTGGCCCAGGGCTTGATCGCCATCATGGGTACGATCACGGCTACCGAGATCGTGCTCGTTGAGGTTCCGCCCGATGGGCTGGCGCAAGCCTTATTTGTCGGGCTGATCGTCACGCTGGTGTCGGCGCTGCTGCCCGCGCTGCGGGCGACGAAGATCAGTCCGCTGGCCGCGCTGCGCATCAAGGGCCGCGACGATCCGGCGGGCGCGCCGCGTAGATTGGGTTTTATCGCGGGCGTGGAAGCCGTGGTCGTGGGCATGTTGTTCGTGTATACGATTCCGCTGCGCGACAGCGTGGTGTTTCAAGTGGGCAGCCTGGCCGTATTCGTGATGCTGCTCGGCGCAACGTTGACCGTGCCCGCCGCCATCGACGTGCTGGAAAAATTCGTGCGCCCGTTCATCGTGCGGGTCTTCGGGCGTGAGGGTGCAATCGGGGCGGGGAATATTCAGCGCTCGCGGGGTCGCACCTCGCTCACCGTCGCCGCGTTGATGGTCGGCATCAGCATGGTGATCAGTATCGGCGCGATGAGCCGCTCGTTTCAGAACGACATCGACGGCTGGGTAAACACGTCGGTGGGCGGCGACTTGATCGTGCGTTCGCCCCTGGAAATGCCGATCGATTTTCAAAC